>DRKF01000455.1 GCA_011051915.1 Acidimicrobiales bacterium
GTTCGAGCGGGCGTATCAGGCCCTCCTGACTCACTGAGATCACGAGGGTCCCGTCGGCGGTGAACATCTGGCCGTTGGCCAGGCCGCGGGCACAGCAGCTCGATGGGGTCTCCTGGTCGAACAGCAACCACTCGTCGGCCCGGAACGGGCGGTGGAACCACATGTTGTGATCCAGGCTGGCCATCATCAGGGCCTCGTCGTGCCAGCTCACCCCATGGGGCAGCAGGGTGGTGTCGAGCAGCGTCATGTCCGAGGCGTAGGCGGCGACGCAGGCGTGCAGGTGGAAGTCGGCGGGCAGCGGCCCGTCGGCCTTGAGCCAGACCCGCTGGCGGCTGTCGGGCGCGGCCTGGGCCCTCTCGATCGGGGCGTGGTCCACGTATCTCATGTCGATGGGACGGGGACGGGTGTACCAGGCTCCGAGCTGCTCACGGTAGGGCGCCATACGTTCCTCGAAGTCGGGGAGCTCGTCGGGAGGGGGGACGTCGGGCATCGGGATCTGGTAGTCGAGACCCTCCTCGTGGACCTGGAAGGAGGCCTGCAGATTGAAGATCGCCCGGCCGTGCTGGATCGCCACCACCCGGCGGGTGGTGAAACTGCGGCCGTCGCGGATGCGGTCGACCTCGTAGAGGATGGGGGTGGTCGGATCCCCCGGGCGCAGGAAGTACGAGTGCAGGGAATGGACCGAACGGTCGTCGTCCACGGTACGCACCGCGGCCATGAGGGCCTGTCCCGCCACCTGCCCGCCGAACACCCGCTGGCGGTCGTCATCGGGGCTGCGGCCCCGGAACATGTTCACCTCGATCGGCTCGAGTACCAGGATCTCGATCAGGTCCTCCAGAGCGGTCATCGGCCCATGGTCCCACAGCGACGCGGTCCGGTTGCATCTCCGACCCCGAGGTTCCGGGGGGACCGGCTGCCGCCCCGGCGAACCGGACCGGGTCGGAGGCCGAGCCGTGACCCCGGCGGGTTCGCCCTACACTTCCCAACCGTGAATACCGCCCCTCAATCCCACTCTCTGTGGCACCGGACCCGGGTGACCCGGGAGAAACTCGTTCGCTACGCCGGCGTGTCGGTGGTTTCGGTGGTCGTGACCCAGTCCCTGCTGCTGTTTCTCAAGGGTGGACTGGGTTGGACCGGGGTGGGAGCCAACCTGGTGGCGGTCTCGGTGGCTGCCGTACCCGCCTACCTCCTCAACCGGCGTTGGGTCTGGCGGGTCACGGGTAGTCACTCGTGGAGCCGGGAGGTGACACCCTTCTGGGTGTACACCCTGATGGGACTGGTCGTGTCGACCGTCTTCGTGGGAGTCGCCGACGACCGGTGGGGAACGACGGTGGCGGTCTCGGCGGCCAACCTGACGGCATTCGGTGTCCTGTGGATCGGGAAGTTCCTCATGATGGATCGAATCCTGTTCACTCCCCGCGACCGGGGGGCGACCCCGGCGACGGTCCGGGTTCGGGGCTGAGGTCGAGGTGGACCCACAACTGCGGCTACTGGCCGAGGAGGCGCGGGGCTTCATGCCGCCCGCCGAGGGTCTGGCCCTGTACCACGCCGCCCTGGTGGGGTCGCGTGTGGGGCCGATCGTGGAGCTGGGAACCTACTGCGGGAAGTCGGCGGTCTACCTGGGTGCGGCGGCACGTGAAACGGAGTCCGTCGTGTTCACGATCGATCACCACCGGGGCTCGGAGGAGATGCAGGCCGGTTGGGACCACCACGACGAGTCGCTGGTCGACCCCCGGACCGGACTGATGGACTCCCTACCGGAGTTCCGTTCGCTCATCGAGAGGGCCGGGCTCACCCGGTTCGTCATCGGGATTCTCGGCGACACGGCCACGGTCGGTCGGTTCTGGGAATCGGGGGTCGGGATGGTGTTCATCGACGGGGGTCACGGCCCCGAACCCGCCCACCGCGACTACGAGACCTGGGCCCCCAGGGTGAAGGTCGGGGGCGTACTGGCCATCCACGACGTGTTCCCCGATCCGGCTGATGGCGGCAGGCCCCCCTACGAGATCTACCGACGGGCCCTGGAGTCGGGGCGTTTCGAGCAGACCGGCGCCGAGGGTTCGCTGCGGGTACTGACCCGAGTCGCCCCGGTCTGACCCACGGCGCTCCGCTCTGACCCGAGTCGCCCCGGTCTGACCCGGCCGGAGCGGAGAGGGGACCGGACGGGTCAGCCCCGAGGCCCGAGGTTGTCGAAGCGGGCCAGGCCCTCTCCCAGGAGCAGGCCCGAGGCGGGGGTACGGGAATCGAGGGCGTCGGCGGCGAGGATCACCGCGGCACTGGTGTAGGTGCTGCGTTCCCCGTCGGGGAAGTTCACCTCCTCGGGGTACACGATGCCGGTGAAGTAGGCGCCGTCGTGGTCCCGCAGGACCTGGATCGAGTCGAACAGGTCGACGGCGGTGGACCGGTCTCCCGCCGCCAGATACGCCATGGCGCACTCACAGGTCTCCGCCGCGGTGACCCAGGGCTGATCGCTGACGCAGCGGATCCCGCGTCCGGGAAGGGTGAACGTCTCGCGACCGGACTCGAGTCTCCGGAGGGCCTCCTCGCCGCCCACGGCTCCGGAGAGAACGGGGTAGTACCAGTCCATCGCCCAGCGCTGCTTGGGTTCGAACGCATCGGGATGATTGGCGATGACCGAACCGAGTCTCACCGCCGACAGCTCCCAGTCGGGCCGCTCGTCGCCCATCTCCTCGGCCAGACGGAGAGCGCAGAGAAGTGAGTGGTAGATCGACGACGAGCCGGTCAGGAGGGCGTACGACCACGGCGTTCCGTCGGCGTGACGGGCCCAGATGATCTCTCCCCGGGCGGTCTGCATGGAGAGGACGAAGTCGATGGCCCGGCAGACCACGGGCCACATGGTGTCGAGGAAACCGCGATCGGAGGTCATCAGCCAGTGGTGCCACACACCGGTCGCCACGTAGGCGCAGACGTTGGTGTCGATCTTGGCGTCCTCTACGCCCCCACTCACGTAGTAGTGGTGCCACCAGCCATCGGTGTGTTGGGAGTCCACCAGCCACTGGTAGGCGGCCTCCGCCTCGACCACCAGTCCGGCCACGTCCAGGGCCATGGCGGCCTCCACGTGATTCCAGACGTCGGCGTGTCCTCCGGGAAACCAGAGGATCATGCCGTCGGACTGCTGCTGTTCGACGATCGACGCCGCGGTGGCGGCGATGTCGCCGGCGGCGAGTACGCCGGTCGACTCAGGCGGCACTGGTCTCCTCCCTGGGAGCGGAATCACCCTCGGCGCGGGACCCGGACGGGGGGAGCTCGGTGTAGAGGACGATGCTCTTCCCCAGCGCCGGGTTGAGCAGCCGATCGGCCCATCGGGTCGTCCGGGGAGCCTCGATGATGTCCCATTCGAGAAAGCGCCGGTAGGACCTCACCAGCCGGTGCTCGTCGTTGGTGGGGCCCACGGCACACTTCAGCCACCAGTAGGGGGAATGCAGGGAGTGGGCACGGTGGCTCCCGGTGACGGCCAGCCCGGCGGACTCCAGCCGGGCCGTCAGCTCCCGCTTGCGGTAGATCCTGACGTGCCCGCCCTCGGCGATGGGGGCGTGGTAGGCGTCGGACAGCTTCCAGCAGATCTTCTCGGGGAACCATGCGGGCACCGTCGCCGCCATCGTGCCCCCGGGCCGCAGGACCCTGACCAGCTCCGAGATCGCCCCCCGGTCGTCGGGAATGTGCTCGAGCACCTCCGAGACGATGATGCGATCGAAGGTGGCGTCGGGGAAGGGAAGGCGGAGGGCATCACCGCGTACCGGCCCCCCGTGGGGATCGCCGGGTACCTCCCCGGCATCGACCATGGCCCCGAACGTGCCGGCGACATCGACGAGTTCGGGATGGCTGTAGTCGAGGGCCACGGTCCGGGCACCTCTCCTGAGGCACTCGAACGCGTGGCGACCGGCCCCGCAACCCATGTCCAGAACCAGGTCTCCCGGGCGGAGGCCGAGGCGTTCGAAGTCGACGGTCAGCACTGAGTCCGGCCTCCGGTGGTCCTCGGGACGGCCCACCCCGGACATCCGTACGGCGGGCGAATCGGATTGTTCACGAGGGGGTCCGTCCGAGCTGGTCGAGCAGGGCACGGTACTGCTCGACGGTCCGTTCGGCGGTGATCCGCCAGGAGTAGTTCTCCTGAACCCGGCGACGGCCGGCCGCCCCCACCGTGGCCCTGAGGTCAGGTCGGTCGAGGGCCTCCGCAATGCGGGTGGCCAGGGCGTCGCTGTCTCCGGGGGGAACGTGGAGAGCGGTCACCCCGTCGGCGCCCACGACCTCGGGGAGGGCCCCTCCGGTGGTGGCGACCAGGGGGACCCCGCACGACATCGCCTCGATGGCGGGGAGGGAGAATCCCTCGTACAGCGACGGTACGACGGCCAGTCGGGCCTCGTTGTAGAGCTCCACTATCCGGCGGTCGGAGACACCGGAAACGAACTCCACACAGTCCTCCAGACCCAGGTCGGCGATGGTCTGGGTGGCGCGGCTGTCGTGCTTGGGTCGACCGATCACCACCAGGTGGGTCTCGGGCCTCTCCACGCGGAGCTTGGCCAGGGCCTCGAGCAGGAAGGCCAGTCCCTTCATGGCCACGTCGGCGGAGGCGGTGGTCATCAGCCGCCCGGGAACCGGGCGGATCCCGTCGATTGGTTCGAACTGGGCGGGGTCCACCCCCACGTGCACGATGTGGAGGTTCTCGGGGTCCACCTGATGATCGGCGACTATGTCGTCATAGGAGTTGGTGGAGACAGTCACGACCCGCGGCAGCCGTCGGGCCACCCGGGTCTGCATGGTCGTGAAGCCGTAGAACCGGTTCTTGGTGAATCTCTTCCAGGGGGTGGGGGCGTGGGCGGTCTCCAGCCTCCTGTCGACGGTGATCGGGTGGTGGATGGTCTCCAGGACCGGCAGACCCATTCGCTGGATCTGCAGGATTCCGTAGCCGAGACACTGGTTGTCGTGAACCAGGTCGAAATCCCCCAGACGTTTCGACAGGTGACGGGCCGCTCTCAGGCTGAACGTGAGGGGCTCGGCGAACGTGGCGGTGGCCGTGACGCCGTACTCGAGCACGTCGATGAGGCTGTGGAACTCATCGAGGCGAGGGATGCGGAACGGATCCGGCATGCGGTACAGGTCGAGGCTCGGCAGTTCGACCAGGGGAATCCCCGGATCCAGGTGGGGATAGGGCGGACCCGAGATGACCTCCACGTGGTGGCCCAGCCCGACCAGCTCCCGGCTGAGGTGGCGTACGTAGACGCCCTGGCCACCGGTGTAGGGATGGCCGCGGTAGGTGAGGAGGGCTATCCGCAGGGGTCGCTCCGTAGGCATCGTCAGAGCTTTTCGGTACCGGAAGCAGGCGTCAAGACGACCGGTCCGACGAGCGGGGACACGCGTCGTTTCCGTGCGGTACCGATAGCGGGCCGGGGGTCGGTGGTCATGAGAGTTCGCACGGGTCGCCCACCTCCACCCGACCGGCGGCGACCACCACCGCGTAGACCCCCAGCTCTCCGGCGCCATGGTCGCTGACCGTGCGTTGAATGGCTGGGTCCTCGCGCAGATCGGCCTGGCGACGGCTGGTCATGCGGCAACGGCCGGTGGCGGAGACCACGTTCAGCTCCACCCCCCCGATCCGCAGGTTGTGCCCGACCCACTCCGACTCGGGCCGGCCCCGGCCGGGGATGTCGATCAGGAGGTTGGGGCGGAACCGCCTCACGTCCCAGACCGAAGCGGGGGTGAGGGACTCGGCCCAGCGCAGTGAGGCGGTGGTGAGAATGTGGATGGGGGAGGCGTCGAAGTAGGGGCCGGAATCTCCCACCGCCCGCGAGTCCTCCAGCGTCACCTGCCGGTCCAGCCAGCTTCCGAGTTCCCGTTCGATGTCGGGATCGGCGGCGTGGAAGACGGAACCGGAGTCCGTCTCGATGAGGGCCTGCCCCTCGTGAACCGTGGCCCGGGCCAGGAACAGGCGGGGTTCCCTCTTGGCCGACAGGACCAGGTCCGACACCCGGTCCCGGATCGCCCAGCGGCGGTCGTCGGGCAGCCCCGTGGGGTCGATCCGGGACCCGCGGAGTCTCTGTCCCCGGAGGGACTTGACCGGGTAGCGCCACATCTCGGCGACCTTTGCTGTGGATGCCACCGGCAATACTCTCCGCCCTGCCCGGTATCGAACAGCCGGGAACGCTATCCAGGCCCCGACCGGTTCTCAACCTCGGACCCCGGGCGCCATCCGGCCACATGGGGTGGCTTCCTGCCCCGACCTGACTGCGGGGAGTGGCCATTTGGCGCCAAACGGCTGGCCCTAGGGGCCCCGGGGCTACCATCGGGGCGGTGAGAGCACTGGTGCAGAGGGTCCGCTGGGCCCACGTGGACGTGGGTACCGAGAGGGTGGGCGAGATCGGACCGGGACTGTGTGTCCTGGTCGGGATCACCCACGATGACACCGGGGCACTCCCGGCCCGCATGGCGGCCAAGATCGCCCGTCTGCGGGTGTTCGACGACGCCCGGGGGGTGATGAACAGGTCGGTTCTCGACACCGGGGGTGAGATCCTGGTCGTGAGTCAGTTCACTCTCTACGGCGACACCTCCCGGGGCCGGAGGCCCTCGTGGATCGATGCCGCCCGCCCCGAGGAGGCGGAGCCCCTGATAGATTCTCTGACGGGCGAGCTGCAGGCCCTGGGGGTGAACGTGGCGACCGGACGTTTCCGGGCCGACATGGACGTGTGCCTGTGCAACGACGGCCCGGTGACGTTGATGCTGGAGCTGTGAGAAGCGGGACGGACCGAGGAGACGACCACATGACCGACACCGCCACTCCCGGATCCGGTCCTCCGACCTGCCCGGTGTCCAGGCCCTTCGATCCCCTGCACGACCCCTATCTGACCGACCCCACCCCGTACTTCGACGAGTACCTGCGGAGCCGGCCGGTGTTCTTCGACCCGGCCCTGAACTACTGGGTCATCTCCCGCCACGCCGACGTCAAGAGAGTCCTGCGCGAGTACTCGAGCTTCACGGCCGCCATCACGCTGAACCCGCTCGAACCACCCTGCCCGGCGGCGGTGGAGGTGCTGAACGAGGGTGGGTTCCGGCCGGTTCCCACCATGACCAACACCGACCCTCCCCAGCACACCCGAACCCGGCGCATCGCGAATCTGGGCTTCACCGCTCGGAGAGTCGCCGCTCTCGAGGGATTCATCCGAGACCTGGTCACCGGGTACATAGACCGCCTGGAGGACATCCCCGAGCGTCGGGCCGACCTGTACCGGGCCCTGAACTACGAGCTACCGGCCCGGGTGGTGTTCCGGATCCTGGGTGTCCCCGACGAGGACATCGCCGAGGTGAAGAAGGGTTCGGAGAGCCGTCTGCTGTTCACGTTCGGTCGCAGTTCGGAGGCCGAGCAGATCGACATAGCCGCCGGCAACGCCCGCTTCTGGCGCTACACCGAACAACTGGCCGAGGACCGCCGGGCCAACCCCCGGGACGATTTCACCAGCGACCTGGTGCACGCCACCGACGACGACGGCCTGCCGCTCAGCCAACAGGAGGTGTCGACCATCCTGTTCGGCCTGCTCCTGGCCGGACACGAGACGACCACGAATCTGCTCACCAGTTCGGTCCGCCGCCTGCTGGAGTTCGGTCTGTGGCCGTCACTGGTCGACGACCCCGGCCTCGTGCCCGCTGCCGTCGAGGAGACACTGAGATTCGACTCCCCGGTCATCGGTTGGCGTCGTCGAACGACCGAGCCGGTCGAGCTGTCGGGGGTCGGGATTCCCGCCGACGCCGATCTCCTGGTTCTGATCGGGGCCGCCAATCGGGACCCCGAGGTGTTCGACGACCCCGGCCGTTTCGACATCCACCGCTCCAACGCCAGGGACAACCTCTCCTTCGGCAGCGGCCCCCATCACTGCATCGGTGCCCCCCTCGCCCGCCTCGAGGCCCGGGTGGCCCTGGAGGAGCTGACCCGTCGCCTGCCCGGGCTGGAGCTGGACGGAGAGCCTCGGTACACGTATCTGCCCAACATCGCCTTCCGAGGACCTCAGCAGCTCCCCGTGCGCTGGTAGAGGCCCCGGGGCGAGATCCGGTGAGGTCCCGCCCGCCGAGCCTCCTAGCCTGAGGATATGGATCTGAACGAGAAGCCGACCGTGGACAAGCCCTCCGGAGTGCCGCCGACCGATCTCGTCGTGGAGGACCTGGCCGAGGGGGAGGGCCCCGAGGCCGTGCCCGGAGCGGTGGTCAACGTCGACTACGTGGGGGTCTCGTGGTCCGACGGTTCGGAATTCGACGCCTCCTGGAACCGGGGTGAGACATTCTCCTTCGTCCTGGGCGGAGGTCAGGTGATTCCCGGCTGGGACCAGGGAGTGGCGGGCATGAAGGTGGGAGGACGGCGCCGTCTCACCATTCCCCCCTCGCTGGCCTACGGACGTTCGGGGGCCGGAGGCGTGATCGGCCCCGACGAGACACTGATCTTCGTCGTGGATCTGCGGTCGATCGGCTGAAGCGGAGCGCCCCCGGCCGGAACTCAGTCCTCCAGCTCGGAGGGATCGACGATGTAGTTGCCGGCGACGACGGACACCACCGCCTCGGACTCGTCGAAGAAGACCCCGGCCGGATCACCACCGGCGGCGACGATCTCCATCTGCTCGCGGTACTGACGACGGACCATCGACACCCCGCGGTCGGTGGAGGAGAGCCGCTCCTCGGAGTGCAGGGTGATGGGGCCCTGACCGACCTGGGCCTCGTAGTCCCCGGGGTAGAGCTGATGCTCCTCCTCGGTCAGATCGAACCAGGTCTTGCCCGGCCCGTACACGGGTAGACCCTGGGGAGGTCGGTCCTTCTTCTTGCGCAGCATGGCGTAGACCTTGGTGTGGGTGTCGTCGATGGGCAGGGCCCAGGAGAGATTGTTGGTACGGCCCAGCACCGACAGGGTGGGGGTCGGTATCACCCTCATGTTCGGCAGCCGTAGTTCGGTCACCCGGTGCAGCACCTTTCCGTCGGGAAGATCGCGGTCCTGGTGGGCCACCATTCCCCAGGGTTCGGCCCGAAAGCTGATCCGGGGCCATATCTCGAGGGCCTCGTTGAACTGGATCCCGCTCAGCGTCGTGTGAAGTACGAAGACGTGGTAGGGGTCCATGGAGTTCTCGTGGGTCTGGAACCAGTTGCAGGGGGCCTCGACGGGTCCGCCGAAGGCGAAGTGGTCGATGATGACGATCTCCTCGTCCTCACCCAGATCGTCGAAGATGTCGTAGCGGGGGAACACCGGTTGCCGGTCGGGTGGCCCCATGTAGGCGAAGATCAGCCCGTGGTACTCCTGCACGGGGTACCACGGCTGGCGGTATCTCTCGCGGTTGCGGCCCCGGTCGGGTTCACAGGGTTGGTCCACACAGGTACCGTCGGTGGCGAACAGCCAACCGTGGTAGCAGCAGCGGATGCCCTCGTCCTCGACCTTGCCGTAGTAGAGGGTCGTGCCCCGATGGCAGCAGCGCGGGTAGAGCAGCCCGGGCCGTCCGGACCGGTCACGAAACAGGATGAGGTCCTCACCCAGGGCCCGGACCCGGCTGGGAATCTCGGTGGCCTCCTCCGAGCGGGCCACCGGCTGCCAGTACCTGCGCAGCAGTTCACCCCCCGGAGTTCCGGGTCCGACCTCGACCAGGTCGCGGTCGTAGGTGGGTTCGGGTCGACCGTAGGCCGTGCCTTCGTTCATGGATCCCCCTCGCTCTGGGCTCGGATCACCATAGAGCCCCTTCGGGACCGGAACCGCGTCCGTCGATCGGACCCACTTGGGGGGTCAGGCGGTGAGAACGGCGTCGGGACCCGGACCGCGTCCGCCGATCGGACCCATCGGGGGGGTCAGGCGGTGAGAACGGCGTCGGGACCGGAACCGGTTTCCGGGCCCGGGGCGCGGCGGCGCCATCTCCATCGGGAGGAGTCGACCGCGGCCAGTAGCAGAGCGACCATCGCCAGCACCGAGATCGGCAGTTTCCCCGCTCGGACGGCCCACGTGAGTCCGTTCCGGAGCTCCACGTCGGCGGACACCACGCCGGGCTTCTCCAGCCCGGTCCGGCCCATCACCGTTCCCTCGGCGTCGACGATGGCGGAGTACCCCGTGGTCGACGA
>DRKF01000456.1 GCA_011051915.1 Acidimicrobiales bacterium
AGGGGTCGTGATCGTCACGCACCCCGAGCACGACCACCTGGACGGGGGCCAGCCAGGCGGGGAAGTTGCCGCCGTAGTGTTCCAGCAGCACGCCGAAGAACCGCTCGATGGAGCCGAACAGGGCCCGGTGCACGACCACCGGCTGGTGGGGTTGGTTGTCGGCGCCGACGTAGGTGAGGTCGAAGGCGGCGGGCAGGTTGAAGTCCAGCTGGATGGTTGACAGTTGCCACCGGCGGCCGATGGCGTCGCGGACGTGCACGTCGATCTTGGGGCCGTAGAAGGCGCCGCCTCCCTCGTCGACCCCATAAGACAGGCCCTCGATCTCCAGGGCCTTGCGCAGCGAATCGGTGGCCGACTCCCACAGTTCGTCCGAACCCACCGACTTGCCCTCCGGACGGGTGGACAGATCGGCCTCGAAATCCTCGAATCCGAACGCCCTCAGGACACTGAGCACGAACTCCAGCAGACCGTGGAGCTCCTCGGGGAGCTGTTCACGGGTACAGAAGATGTGGCTGTCGTCCTGGGTGAAGCCCCTCAGACGCATCAGGCCGTGCAACACCCCGGAGCGTTCGTAGCGGTAGACCGTGCCCAGCTCGAACAGGCGCATGGGCAGCTCGCGGTAGGACCTCTGGCGGGAGGCGAACACCTGCATGTGCAGGGGGCAGTTCATGGGTTTGGCCCGGTACTCCGTGTTGTCCATCTCGATACCGGCGAACATGTTCTCGGAGTAGAAGTCGAGGTGGCCGCTGGTGTGCCACAGGTCGGCCTTGGCCACGTGGGGGGTGTACACGGAGTCGTAGCCGCCCGTGCGATGGCGCTCACGGCTGTAGTCCTCCATGATCCCCCGGACGATCGCCCCCTTGGGATGCCACACGGCCAGACCGGGTCCGATGCTCTCGGGGAAGCTCAACAGGTCCAACTCCGCCGCCAGCTTGCGGTGGTCCCGCTTGGCGGCCTCCTCGAGGCGCTGCAGGTGGGCCTTGAGTTCCTTCCTCGTGGCCCAGGCGGTGCCGTAGATGCGCTGGAGCATGGGCTTGGTCTCGTCGCCCCGCCAGTAGGCACCGGCCACCCTCATGAGCTTGAAGTGGCCCAGGTATCCGGTGTCGGGGACGTGGGGGCCCCGGCACAGATCGACGAACTCGTCGGTGTTGCGGTAGGTGGAGATGACTCCCCCCTCGGGACCCGAGGTGGGGTCCTCGGCGACCCCCTCGATTATCTCGAGCTTGTAGGGGTTGTCGGCGAAGAGCTCCAGGGCGGTCTGCGAGTCGACCTCGGCCCGGGTGAACGGCTGCTTCTCCGCGATTATGCGACGCATCTCCGCCTCGATGCGTTCGAGGTCCTCCTCGGAGAAGGTGGCCCCCTCGGGCAGCTCGAAGTCGTAGTAGAAGCCGTCCTCGATGGCGGGACCGATGGAGTACTTGGCGCCCGGCCACAGGCGGGTCACGGCCTGGGCCATGACGTGGGCGGTGGAGTGACGCAGGACCTCGCGGCCCTCCTCGGTGTTGGGGAACACCAGGGACACGTGGGCCCCCTCGGGAAGGGGGGCGCCGAGGTCCTGCTCGTTGCCGTCGACCACGGCCACCAGGGCCTCGCGGGCGGCCCGACCTCCGAGATCCCTCGCCAGGTCGGTCCCAGTCGCCCCGGCGGGGAGCGAGCGCTCACTCTCGTCGGGCAGCACGACATGGACTTCAGAACTCATGGGAACCGGCTCCTGGGGTGGATCGATGGTGGCTCCGAACCGGTGGGGCCGGGTCGGATGTCCGAGGGCCACGATACCGAGGCCCGCTCCGATCACCGGCCGAATTGGTGGTCCGGTCCCCGATCGTCCTCGGCCAGGGGCGCCTCGGCCCGCGTCGACGGCAAATCCCGCAGCAGCAGACCGTCGGCCCCGGGGGTCCACAGGAGCCGCTCGTCCGACGACATGAGCACCAGGTCGTAGCCGGGGAAGTTCCTCAGCCAGCTCGGCATGGCCTCACCGGAGGCGAATATGGCGGTGGCCAGGGCGTCGGCCGTTCCGAGTTCGGGGCCGATCACGGACACACTGCGGAGGAAGCCCCCGTCGGCTCCTCCCCATACGTGATCACCCCGCTCGTACGTGCCGGACGTGGCCACCGCCAGATCCGTTGCCGACAACCGGGCGGCGGAGGCAGCGGGTACGTCGGGATGGCGGATTCCGATCCGCCAGGGTTCGTCGTCGGGTCGCCCCTGGGCCAGGATGTCGCCCCCGGCGTTGATGACGAAGTTCTCCACCCCGGCCATGCGCAGCATCAGGGCCGCCTCGTCGATGCTCCATCCCTTCACCAGCCCGGAGGGGTCCAGAGGACGGTCGGGACGGTCGGGGGGCCGGTGCTGGAACCACCCCTCGGTGGCCTCGTGAAGCTCCTCACAGCGGATCAGGACCCGGCGGACGTCGGGACTGGCGTGATCGGTGTGCAGTTCGCCCCGGCCGATCCGGCTGATCTCGCTGTCGGGTCGGAAGACGGAGAAGTGCTCCTCCACCCATCGCAGCCACTCATACACCGACTCCACCAGCTCGGGGTCGACCGGATCACGGATGTCGACCACGACGGCGGTTCCCATCAGCTTCTCGACCCGGCGAATGCCCTTCTCGCCCGGTTCGGCGTCGATATCGACTGTCTCTTCGAGAACGGGGGGGCGTCGAAAGCGCATGGACCGGGCCCTCAGCCGGCGGCGGCGACGGGAGGCTGGTAGCCGGCCTGGTCGAGAGCGGCCTGCAGCGATTCGGTGTAGGCCCGCCAGGTGTAGGTGGCGCCACCGAGATGCTGGATGTCGGCGCTCTGGATACGCAGGGCCTCGGAGTTGAGGATGGGCCCGGCCTGGTCGTTGATCCACCGTGAGGTGCGGGCGTGGTCGGGGAGCTCGAGGGCCTGCACGTCGACCATCCGACCGTCCTGGATCGTCACCTGGACCTGGACCGGTCCGAAACGGGTGCGGACCTCGGGACCGGTGAAGGTTCCGGTGAGTGCAGTGGTCGGGGGGGCGGTCAACGGGGGAGCGGTCTGGGGAGGGCTGGTCGTCGAGGAGGTCGTCGACTCCGGGGCCGAGCCCGACGTGGGTGTGCGGGGTGGAGTCGTGGTCGTGGGCCCGGCCGTCGTCGGAGTGGGAGTGGAGGCGGTGGAGGTCGCCCGGTCCGAGGAGGTGTCGCCGGCCGGTGGTGGTGAACTGGCCGAGGCGAGTTGGGTGGCGGGAGTGACCGATCCGGCGACCCCGAGTTTCACGGCGGGATCCGAGGTGTGGAAGTTGGCGAGCAGGGCCAGACCGGCAGCGGTCATGGCGACGGTGGGAAGTGCTCTGTTCATGGTTGGAAGTTGGCGAGCAGGGCCAGACCGGCGGCGGTCATGGCGACGGTGGGAAGTGCTCTGTTCATGGTTGGTGACCCATCTCTGTGACAGCTCGGGGGGAAGGTGCAGGGGTGAACGTCCGCATCAGTAGCCGAACCTCTCGGCGTGGATCTGGTGACGGGGAACGCCCGCCTTGCGGAGGCCGTTGGTGGCCGCGCTGACCAGGGCGGACGGGCCGCAGATGTACACATCACGCTGGGCGATGTCGGGAATCAGTCGCTTGAGGTGGGCGGGGTTGAAGGGGTTGCTGCGGCGTCGCCTGCCGTCGGGGCGGCTGAAGGAGAAGTGCAGCCCGAAACCGCGCTGCCGGCTGATCTGGGCCAGCTCGTCGGCGAGTATGGCCTGGTCGCGGCTCCGGGCCCGGTAGAGCAGGTCCACGTCGCCGGGGCGGCGGTCGAGATCCTCATACATCGCCCGCAGGGGAGTGATGCCGATGCCGCCGCCTATCAGCACCAACCGGCGGGACCTGGCCCTGGCGGCGGTGAAGGTGCCGTAGGGCCCCTCGGCCATGACCCGGGTTCCCGGTCGCACGAACTGCAGGGCCGTGGTGTCGTCGCCGAGGGCCTTGATCGTGAAGCGCAGCGACCTGCCGTCCGGTGCCGCCGAGACCGAGATCGGGTGGGCCTTCCACCAGCGGTCCCGGGTCAGGAACCTCAACAGGAAGAACTGCCCCGACTCCACCTTCATCCGGTCGAGGCGGTGTCCCCGCAGGACGACGGAGACCACGTCGGGTGAGTGGCGGACCACCTCGGCGACCCGCAACCGGTACCGGAAGGCGTTGACGAGGGGGGTCAGCCAGCGGAAGCCCAGGACCAGAACGGCGGTCAGGCCGTACAGGGCCGCCCAGTAGATGCGGGCCGGCCGGTCGGAGGTGAAATCGGGTCCCACGGCGATCTGGTGGGCGAAGGAGATGATCACCGCCAGGTAGGCGTAGAGGTGGATGAACCACCAGGTCTCGTAGTCGAGGGCCCGGCGGGCCGCCTTCATCGAGGTGACGGCCACGGCCAGGAACAGGACCAGACCCACGATGGCGGCCAGGACATCGGGCCAGTGGGCGATGAAGTCCCAGGTCTGGCCGATGATGTCGACACCGTTGGAATCGGCGTATCCCCAGGTGGTGAGCCCGGCGTGGGCCACCAGGAGGGTCGCGGCGAAGAACCCGGTCCAGCGGTGGAGGTAGTTGAGCTCGTCCATCCCGTAGCGGCGCTCCAGCCACGGGGCCCGGGAGATCAGGGCGATCTGAACCAGTACGGCGAAGGTGCCGTAGAGGGCGGCGAGTTGCCCGGCGGCGATGAACTGGCCTCCGGGATCGGCGATCTGGCCGAGTCCTCCGTGCCTCAGCCACATCCCTCCGATGACCACGATGTTCACGGCCAGGAAGGCGATGAAGTCGAGGTGGGAGAGAGGTCCCGGGTGGGGCTTTCTCACCCGGGGGCCTCCCGAAGGTGCGTTCGGGAGGCCCCCGACTATGGAGCGAGCGGGCTTCTGGGCATTACCTCGGGGCGGAGGCGTTCCGATCGCTCCACGGGTGATCCGTTGGTCCGGCCTGTCGATGGTGTGGGTTGGCATCTGTGATCCGGTCCTCGTTCTGATGGTCCACATCCTGCCGGGAGGACCTGACCTCAATCTGACTGGCTGAATTCCTGTTCAGGAAGGGACGGACCTCCGGCATCCGTCGAGGGCGGTGTCAGATTCGGTTCAGCGACACGTGGGATCCTCGGAAGGTTGCGGGTTCGCACTCCCGGTGACCCGTCGGGACCATCAGCCACAGATCGGATCGCGGTAGTCGATGAGGATTCTGGTAGTCGAGGACGAGCCGAACCTGGGGCGGGCTCTGCAGAGGGGACTGAGGGCCGAGGGCTTCGAGGTGGATCTCGTGGGCGACGGGGCCGAGGGGCTGTGGATGATCCGGGAGGGCTCCTATGACGCCATGGTCCTCGACATCATGCTTCCGGGAAAGAACGGCTACGAGGTCTGCCGGGAGCTGCGGGCGGAGAGGAACTGGATCCCGATCCTGATGCTCACCGCCAAGTCCGGGGAGTTCGACGAGGCCGAGGGGCTCGACACCGGGGCGGACGACTACCTCACCAAGCCCTTCTCCTTCGTGGTCCTGGTGGCGCGACTGAGGGCGCTGCTGCGGAGAGGCAGCCGGGGGGAGGGAGATGCCTACACGATCGGAGACCTGACCCTCGACCCGGTGTCCCATCGCTGCCACCGCGGCGAGGTGGAGATACCCCTCACCGCCCGGGAGGTCGCCGTCCTCGGATTCCTGATGAGGAGGAAAGGGACGATCGTCTCCAAGCAGGAGATTCTCGACAACGTGTGGGACATCGGTTTCGAGGGTGACCCGAACATCGTCGAGGTGTACATGAGGAGGATCCGCAAGAAGATCGACGAGCCGTTCGGAACCCGCTCGATCACCACCGTCCGCGGTGCGGGGTACCGCATGGAACCGGCCGAGGGATAGGGGCAGTCGTGATACGCAGCCTTCGGGTGAGGATCGCCATCGGGGCCGCCCTGGTCATGGCCGTGATCCTCGTGGTGGCCGCGTTCTCCATGCACGTCGTTCAGGAACGGCGGCTCGTGGACTCCGTGGACGCCACCCTGGACAAGTCCCTCGACGACATCGCCGTGGCGGTGAACCTGGTGAACGACGAGGACAGCGACGAGGGCGAGGTGCTGCAGACCGTGCTGGGTGTGGTCCTGGCCGGATCATCGGTCCAGGTCGTCGATGCCTCCGGGAGCGTGGTCTCGTCCAATGTCACCGGTGGGGCCACCGCGCCTCTGGTGACACTCCCCGAGGACCTGGGCAGGCACGTGACGGTCTCCGTCGGTGGGGAGAAACTGAGGGCCACCTCCCGACGGTTCGACGCCCCCACCGGGTCCCTGACCCTCGTCGTGGCCCGCTCCCTCAGGGAGGTGGACGAATCGGTCGCCTCGGTGGACCGGATCTTCGCCGTCGGTGTACCGGTTCTCGTGGTGTTCCTGGGCTGGCTCACCTGGTTGGTGGCGGGCAGGGCGCTGCGACCCGTGGACGAGATCCGCCGCGACGTGGACGACATCTCGGCCTCGGATCTGGAGCGCCGGGTCACGGTCCCGGACTCCGCGGTGGAACTCGAACGGCTGGCGCTCACCATGAACCGCATGCTCGACCGCCTGGCCGAGTCGGCGGACCGCCAGGCCCGCTTCGTGTCCGATGCGTCCCACGAGCTGCGGAGCCCGCTGGCCTCGATCCGTACCCAGATCGAGGTCGATCTGGCCCATCCCGACGAGGTCGACTGGCAGTCCAGTGAGCGGGAGGTGCTTCACGAAACGGTTCGGATGCAGAATCTCGTCGAGGGCCTGCTGGCCGTGGCCCGCGGCGAGGCCTCCGAATCCGCCGATCGCTCCCGTGCCGTCGATCTCGACGATCTGGTCATGGAGGAGGCCCGGCGTGTGGACCGGCCCGAGGGGGTCGCCCTGGACCTGTCGGGGGTCAGTGCCGCTCAGGTCTCGGGTGATCCGGACGAACTCCGTCGGGCGGTGGCGAACCTGCTCACCAATGCGATCCGGCACGCCGGATCCAGAATCTGGGTGACCCTGACCGAGGGACCCCACGGGGTGGAGCTGACCGTCACCGACGATGGGCCGGGCGTTCCCGTCGATGCCCGGGACGTGATCTTCGAGAGGTTCACCCGCCTGGACGACTCCCGGGCCCGGGACTCGGGGGGCAGCGGTCTGGGCCTGTCGATAGTCAAGGCCATCGTCGAGGCCCACGGGGGCAGGGTGCGCCTGGATCCGACATTCGACCAGGGGGCCCGGTTCGTGATCGACCTACCCCTGCCGGACGGAGATCCGGACCGGCAGGAGGTCTGATCCCGGGCCCGGCGGCGGCGTACCGGCGGCCACGAAGGGGCATCGGAGAGCCCGTCGCCACCGCCACCGGAGGGGTGAACAGTGCCGCTCGGGGGTTGGGGACCGGGTAGAGCCGTCCATTCATCCCCTATGGTCGGTGCATGAGGATCCTGGTCCTCGGTCCCGTGGCCGTTTCCCTGGGGGTGGACACCGCCGTGGGTTCCTCGCGCCGCCGCAGCCTCCTGGCCTGCCTCACCGCTGCCGTGGGGCGTCGGGTCACCTGGTCCGAACTCACCGAGGGACTGTGGGGAGGTTCGCCCCCTCCCTCCGCCCGGGCGGCGCTGCAGGTACACGCCTCGGGTGTCAGATCCCTGCTGGAGCCCGATCGTGCCCCCCGCTCCTCGGGCAGCTATCTGGTGACCGACAGTGAGGGCTACACCCTGGGACTCGAGGTGGGCGAGCTGGACTGGACACGATTCACCCGTTTCGGCGAGTACGCCCGGGTCCTGAGGTCGGCGGGAAGGGCCGAGGAAGCGGTGGAATTGCTGGCTGCGGGGCTGAATCTGTGGCGAGGATCGGCTTTCGAGGATGTGGTCGAACCCACCCCCACCGTGGTGGCCCACGGACGCTGGCTGGAGAGCCTCAGACTCCAGGCCGAGGAGGACCTCTTCGCCGCCTCGCTGGCCGCCGGCCGTCACTCGGAGCTGACCGGTGACCTGGCCCGGGCCCTGTCGGAGGAGCCGTTTCGTGAGCGCAGGGCCGCCCTCCTCATGCTGGCCCTCTACCGCTCGGGCCGCCAGAGAGACGCCCTGGAGGTGTACAACCGCACCCGGAACAGGCTCGTCGAGGAGGTGGGTTGCGAACCCGGACCCGAGCTGGGTCGACTCCACGGCCTGATCCTCAACCACGATGCCCGACTCGACGGGCTTCGACTGGACCCGGGAGTCACGTCCGAGCCGGGCGGACCGGTCACCGACTCCCGACACGAATCGCGGGTGGTCCTGGAGGGTCCGAGCGCATCCCTGCTGGAGATGGAAGCCCTCCTGACGGTGGTGGGAAGGGTGACCGAACGCGGCGCCGGTCGATTCACGGTGGTCGGCGAGAGGGATCGCCTCCTCGGGGTGATCGAGGCCGAACTGGGTCGGGAAGGCCCCACCGACATCCGGTACCGGGCCGATGAGGGAATGGTGACGGTCTCGCCTCTGCTCACCCCGCCCGTGAACCTCATCGGCCGGGGGGACGAGAGCGACCGGTTGCGGGCGATGCTCGGCCCGGAGTCGGTCGTGGTCTCGCTGGTCGGGCCGGTCGGTGTGGGCAAGACCTCTCTGGCCCTGGCCGTGGATCCGTTGACGCTGGGGGCGAAGGGCAGAATCGTGGTGGCGTTCCCCCGGGCCCTGGGCGCCGAGGAGGTCATCGAGGTCCTGATGGGTGCCGTCGGTGTGAGCCGTCGCCCGCTGGGCGACCCGATCTCGGACCTAGCCGCCGCCCTGGAGGGCAGTCTCCTGGTACTGGATGACCACGATCGCGGTGGACCAGCCGTGGACTCCGTTCTGTCCTCCCTCCTCCAGGGTGATCGAACTGTTCGGGTTCTGACCACCGGACGGCGTCCGAGCGAGATCGCCAATCACGTCCTGGCTCTGGAGCCACTCCCGGTACCCGCTCCCGACGATCCTGCGGAGGTGGCGGCCGAGTGCGCCTCGGTACGACTGCTGGTGGAGAGGATGGGGCGGCTCCCGATCGACTCCCCCTCGCCGGGCCCCTCGGGTGAGGGGGCGGGTCCGACGGCGGCACGATCGCCGGGGCCGTCCGCCCTGTCCGACATCGGGGCGCTGGCGAGGCGGTTGGACGGACTGCCCCTGGCTCTCGAGCTGGCGGCCCCCGCCGTCACCGCTCTGGGGCCCGTGGCCGTGGCCGAACGCCTGGAGCGGTCGCCGGGGGTGCTGCGGAGGCCTCGGACCGACGGGCGCCATTCCAGCCTCGATGCCGCTCTGGCCTGGGCCCTGGAGGATCTCGAGCCCCGGGCCCGTGAGGTGCTGGCCCGCCTCTCGGCGTTCTCGGGGGGATTCGACCTGGAGGCAGCCGAGGAGGTGTGCTCCGGAGGTGGTGTGAGCGAGGACGACGTGGTCCTCGCCCTGGCCGAGCTGGTGAACGCCTGGCTGGTCTCCAACCGGGATCCGGCCGGATACCGGCTGCTGGACTCGACGCGGGCGGTGGCCCGGGCGTGGTTGGCGCAGTTCGACCCCGGGGGTGAGACGAGGGGGAGACACGCCAGGTACGTGGCGGCGAGACTGATGCGGTTGGCGCCGCGGATCCTGGGACGCGGCGGCCGGGGGGCCCGGGCCGAGATCGAGGAGGGTCTGGCCGATCTGTCGGCCTCTCTGGAGTGGATGTTCGGCGCCGGTGACGACCCCGACACCGCCGTCGACGTCCTCGGAGAGCTCACCTTCTTCTGGTTCTCGACCGGACGTCTGCATGAGGGCCGCAGGAGAACCCGCCGAGCGCTCGACAGTGGTCGGGGAAGTGCGGCGGGGCGGGTGCGCTGCCTGGTTGGCGAGGCCTTCCTGGCCTGGTGGCAGGGCGACTACCGGGCGGTGGAGACGGCACTGTCGAAGGTGGTGTCCTCCTCGGGAGCCGAGGAGGTTCCGGAGGTGGCGGCCCTCATGGATGTGGCCTGGGCCTCCCTGGCCTGGGTCGATCTGAAGTTGGACGAGGCCGCCGAGCACCTGGATCGGGCCATGGAGGTGGCGGCGGCGCGGGGGCAGCAGTGGGAGTTGGCGTCGGCGTGCACCATGGCGGCCAATGTGTCGTGGTATCGCGGCGACTACCGGAGGGCGGTCACGCTCTACCGTCGGGCCGCCGAGGTGGGCTCGCGTCTGCGCAATCCCCTGCTGAGCGCGGTGGCGGCCAGGGGTGAGGCCCTGATGGTGGCCCTGGACGGCAATCCCGAGGAGGCCCTGATCCTGGCCCAGGAGGTTCTGGACGAGGGCCGTTCACTGGGCGACCCACTGAGTGAGGCCCAGTCCCGCACCTTTGCCGGGCTGGTGCATCTGCAGAACGGCGACCTGACCCGGGCGATCGACCTGATGGTCGAGGCCCTGGAACGTGCCGTCGACCCCTTCGATGTCATGACCTTCCTCCTGGCCGGGCCCGGGTTGGCCGAATGCGCCCTCCGGGCCGGTGATTCGGAGTCGGCCACCGTGCTCGCCGCCTGGGCTCAGACCGTCGCCCAGCTGAGCAGCATTCCGATGGCCCCCCTGGAGAACGAGCGATGCCGGGCCGCACTGGCCGGCGGCGGCCTGGAACCGGAGGCGAGCGAGCGGGCCGCCCACCGGGGTCGGGGTCTGACCCCTGACATGGCGGCCGCATTCGCCCGCCAGGGCCGTGACCGGTGGGTCGGGGGCGGGGCCTGAGGTCGGCCGGTATCGAAGACACCGCGCTGCCCAACCGTCGACGTCCCTGAACCCCCGATCCGAACCGGAACGGGTGGTTGATTCCCGTTGGGGTTCGGGACCGGAACGGCCGGTCGAGTCCCACTAGGGTGAGGTGACCCGAGGGTCGGACCGGGGGCGGGGACTGGGGGTCAGCACCATGGGCATCATCGGGATCGACCTGGCCGGGTCACACTCCCTTCTGGCCCAGAGCTACATCACGTCGTCGGAGCCTCGCCCCCTGATGGTTCTCATAGCCCTCGCCGCCCTGGTGGCCGCCGTTGCCGTGCTGCTCCGGATGTGGCTGGTGACCCGTCCGAATCGGCCCGAGGAGGGACCGGCGACCTCGGAGCTGGGACCCGAGCCCCCCGCCCTTGTCGATCTGCTCACCGGGGGCTTCACCGTGGAGGGCGACGCCGTAGCCGCCACCGCCGTGGATCTGGCCGCCCGCCGGTATCTCGACATCGACGACGTCGGCGACGGAAACGTGATCCTCACCCGGCGGCGACGTCAGCCCCCCGGGGAGATCACCCGCTACGAGAAGAGGGTCCTCGACCACGTGTTCTCCCGGGCCGTGCAGGGCGTGACCCCTGCCGCCGCCCTCACCCTGGGACCCGAGGGTGTGTCCCGCCGCTGGTATCGGGGCTTCGTCCGTGAGGTCAATGCGGACGGCCGCCGACTCGGTCTGTGCCATCGGCGGTGGGATTTCACCCACCTGGCCGTGGTGTGGGTGGCGGTCGGTGTGGCCTGGGCCGCCTCGCTGGCCGCCGCCCTCACCACCGAACGGACACCGGTCGACCGAACCGAGGTGGACATCTGGTCCATGGCCCTGGGTTTGGTTCTGGTGGGCGTCGCCGGATTCTCCTACCTGGCCCGGAGGATCACCCGTTCCGACGCCCAGGCCGACACCCCCGTTGGTCTGGCGGCCGCCTCCCGCTGGCTGGGTGTGCGCCGCTACTTCATGGACCACGGGAACTTCGGTGATCAGCCCGCCCCTGCGGTCAGGATCTGGGAGCGCAATCTGGCCTACGCCACCGCCATGGGTCTGGCCCCCAAGGTCCAGGCCCAGCTCCCCTTCGAGACCGAGGACGATCACACGGCCTGGTCGCAGGAGACCGGCGCCTGGAGAAGGGTGAAGGTCCGTTACCTGTCGGTGGTGCCGGGCTGGGGGGTTCATCCCTTCCGTGTCCTGCTCACCGGTGCGCTGCAGACCCTCATCTGGGGGGCCGTGGCCTACGTGGCGCTGCTGGTCGCCCGCGGTGACGTCGAGATGTCCGGTCTGCCCGACAACACCCGCCGGACGGTGAATCTGGTGGCGGCTCTGGCGGTGGTGGTCGTGGTTCCCCTGATCCTGTTGGGCCTGGTCCGGCTGGTGCTGGGCCTCTGGGATCTCTTTCCCCGACGTACCGTCGAGGGCGAGCTGGTTCGGGCCCGGGAGTTCCGCACGGGACACCGCCTGCCGCGGGTGGTGCAGTGGATGCTGTGGTCGGGGCGGGACCAGTCGGGCATGAGAAGAGATCAGAGAAGGAAGGTGCGCTGGTACGTGGCCGTGGACGACGGAACGTCGGATCGGATCGTGGCCTATTCGTGCCGATCCGACGTCTGGCGCCGGGTCAGGCAGGGCAGTCGGGTCAGGATGAAGGTCAGCCCCCGTCTGGGTTACGTGTCCTCCCTCGAGGAGATCTCGCCTCCCCCGACTCCGACCGGAGCGGCGGTCGCCCATGAGCTGGTTGAGGACGTCACCGACCGACTGGGGGAGAAGATGGGTTCGGTGATCGGAGGCCTGGGAACCTCGCTCGCCCGTATGCAGGACATGACCGATGGGCAGGGGCGTCCCCTGCTGGACCAGCCGGTCGACGACGGCGGGACCCTGCGGGAGAAGCTGCAGGAGGCGCGCGACGCTCTGGGCCGGGCCCGACGCCAGGGGGAGGGTCTCCCTGTCGATCGGGGAGACGGATCATCTCTGCTGGGCGGGCTGTTCGACCGGATCCAGGAAGGCCTCGAGGCGGCCACCGAGGGGGAGAGACGGGCCGGTGACCCGGAAGCTTCCGATCTCGCCGCTCCCTCGCCACCGGGGGACGACCCCGGGGCCGAGGGCTGAGGCAGGCGGCGGCGGACCGGTCGGCAGCGGGGACGCTCAGACGTCGGCGTCCATGAACTCCTCGTCGGGGGTTGCGGCGTCCTCGAGAACCGCGGTGGCGGCGTCCAGATCGTGGGTCACCTCCACATAGCCGTCCTCGTATTCCGCCGTGAGATCGGTACCGTCGACGGGATCGAACTCGACGGTCATCCCCCCCGGATCGTCGGTGGGATCGGGATCCACGTCGGCCCCGAGGGTCGTGGCCATGGTGTGGGCACGGTACTGGTCGGTGAAGTCGTCCAGCCCTTCGATCTCCGGCCCCTCCTCTGATTCCACTCCGCGATCCTCGTTCTGTCCCCCGGTAGCGGGAGGAGGACTACTGGTATCCGACGAACCGGACTGGCCGGAGGTCCCGGACTGGCCCGACGAACCGGACTGGCCGGATGTCCCGGACTGGCCGGCGGGGTTGAGACCGCCGCCGCCACCTCCAGAACCGGTCGTGTCGGTCTTGGTGCCCTGTTCGACCATCACCACCTC
>DRKF01000457.1 GCA_011051915.1 Acidimicrobiales bacterium
ACGAACTCACGCCCCGGCCGACCGGGGGCTCCGGTAGCCTGTGGCGGAACGGGACGTGGCGCAGCTTGGCAGCGCACCTGCTTTGGGAGCAGGGGGTCGCGGGTTCAAATCCCGCCGTCCCGACCATCGGGGCAGGACACCAGTTGTGTCGGAACGGACAGCCACCGGTGGAGTGAGAAGGGTGTGGCGAGTATTGGGTGTGGATCCTCCCGCCGAGGGGCGGAACGGCCCGGGCGGCGACCCTTCGGTCGCAGGCTCCTCGTTCGGTGCCTGGCGGGCGAGGTTGAAGGCCCTGGCGCTCGCTGTGCACCCACGGATCTGGAAGGTCGCGACCGGGCTGGTGTGGCTGGCCCTCGTCTGGGCGACCGGTGAGTTCAGCCTCAGCGTTGTGCTCTTTCTTCTCCTCGTCCCGTTTCTCATACTCGCCTTCGGTGTCCGGGGGTCGAGTGCCACCGTCACCGCGGCCACCGTGTCCACCCTGTTCCTGGCCCTGTTGGTCCTCATGTACCGATTGAGCACGAGCGGTTCGGGTGGTGAACAGGCGGGAGCGATACTCGTGGACTTCCCCCTCGCGGGTTCGGCGATTATGACGGGAATGGCGATGTCGAGCCGGGGGGATGATTCTCGCCGACCGGATCCCCGTCCACCGGCGGAGTGGGATCCCTGGACCCACTCCTGGGACCGCTGGGACGGCTGGTAGGAGGCTCGAGAGCTCGCGGACGGAGACTCGGGACCCGCCCCAGGCGTGTTACGCGTGATGCAGAGGTGGGAGTTGGTTGGCGACCGGAATGACCCGCGAGGAGATCTTCGCGGAGTACCCGTGGTCCGCCGGCCACCAGGCTGCCGGCGGATGTCGAACTCGGTCCGGCGCGGGTCGGCTGGTGGGTACCTTCGGTCCATGACCCGTCTCCCCACCGGCTCGCCGGCGACCGTTCCGACCCCCGACATCCACGGGGGTGACGCTGCTTTCGTGGCCCGGGCTCTTGGTTTGGATCCGACCTCGATGCTGGATCTGAGCGCCAGCCTCAACCCCTTCGCCCCCGATGTATCCGCCCTGGCCGTCGCACACCTGGATTCCCTGGTGGCCTATCCCGACGACCGTCCGGCCACCCGGCTCCTGGCCATGTCCCTCGGGGTGGACCCGGGCCGTCTGGTGCTCACCAACGGGGGAGCCGAGGCCATAGCCCTGGTCGCCGGCCACCTGGGCCGGGGCGAGGTCGTCGAACCGGAGTTCTCGCTCTACCGGCGTCATCTGTCGGTGGTCGAGGAGGGGGCCGGGCGGTGGCGGTCGAACCCGTCCAATCCCCTGGGGGTTCTGGCCGCTCCGGGTGAGACGGCGGCCGTGTGGGACGAGGCCTTCTACGCCCTGGCCACGGGGGAGTGGACCCGTGGTGACGATGAGGCGTGGCGACTCGGATCCCTGACCAAGCTGTGGGCCTGCGCCGGACTGAGGCTGGGATACGTCATCGCTCCCGACGAGGCGGCGGCGGAGGCGATCCGGGCCCGACGTCCCCGGTGGTCGGTCAACGGCCTGGCCCTGTCCCTGGTCGGCCCGATGCTCGAGGCCACCGACCTGGTGGGCTGGTCCCGAGACATCGCCGATCTGCGGAGCCGGTTCTCCGCCGGGATTGCCGGGCTCGGTCTCGGGGTCACGGAGTCAGCCGCCAACTGGGTCCTGGTCCACGAGGTGGCCGGACTCCGGGAGCGGTTGGCACCCCGGGGAATCATGGTGAGGGACTGCACCAACTTCGGTCTGCCGGGGACGGTGAGGATCGCCCTGCCCCGGGCCGAGCACCTCGACCGGGTTCTCACGGCCATCGCTGCCGCCACCCGGGAAAACTGAGCGGGAATGGTGACCCGTGGCTACCGCCTCGGCCGCGCCCACCGACCGGACCCGCTGTGTGAGAATCGAGCGGTCCCGAGGAGTGGAGCGGGGGAGTGACCCGGTGGGAGATTCGGTCGTGACTGAACCTGTGTACGACGAGTTCGACGAGGCCGACGAGGCCGACGAGGCCGACGAGTTCGACGAGTTCGACGAGGCCGACGAGCGTGAGGCGACCGAGTCCCCGGGACGGAGGGCCGGGCCGATCGGCGGGGCCCCATCGAAGCACCTCACTGTGGCGCCGGGCGAGGCAGGCGTGCCTGAGGAGGGGACCGTGCGGTGCCGCTGACGTTTCCGGCCCATCAGTCATTCGTGATCGGGCTGAAGATGAAGTGGCCCCGGGGCGTCGACGCCACCGCGCTGTGCATCGGGGCGGCCATGCCGGATCTGGCCTACCCCCTGGGCGACTGGCTCAACCGTCAGAGCCACGCGTTCATCGGAGTCGTCGTGTGGGCGATTCCGGTCACCCTGGTGGCGGCGGCCCTGGTCCGCTGGCGGGCCGGGGCGGGGATCTTCGCCCACGTACCCGACCTGGGACCGTTGCGGCTGCGCTCCTACCAGGTGCTGTCGCTGCGGCGACCACCCCTGCTGGTGACCCTGGTCTCGGCGGTGGTCGGGGCGGGCAGCCATGTCGTGATCGACGCCTTCACCCATCGCAGTCGCTGGGGGGCGCAGTGGCTGGGTCTGGACCGGGTGGTGGGGACCGTCCCGATCCGGGGGGAGTTCACCTGGGCCCGGGTGCTGCAGTACCTGGGGCACACCGTGGGATCGGTGGCGTTCGTGC
>DRKF01000458.1 GCA_011051915.1 Acidimicrobiales bacterium
CGGTTCAGCGTCGGGTGGTATGGCTGGACCTTGTCGACATCGAGCCCGACTCTGTGGCCGTGGAGATCGCCGCCCAGCTCGACCATGGCGCCGGAGCCGCCGCCCAGGTCGGCGCGATCGTCGAGGACTTCCGAAGATCTCCCACGCTGTTGGTGTTCGACAACTGTGAACACGTAAGAGGCATCGTGGCCGAGCTGGCAGTGGCCTTTGTGCAGAGCAGTCCGAACCTGAAGGTCCTGGCGACATCGCGAAGTCCGTTGGGGGTCCCCGAAGAGCACTGTCTGGACCTCGGCCCGTTGGCGCCGGAGAGCGCCCGGTCCCTGCTCGTGGACCGGGCCTTCGGATCCGCCCCGACCGGCATCGACCCGCTCGATCTCGATGACCTGACCGCCCAACTCGACCTGATGCCGCTTCATCTCGAGCTCATCGCGCCCGCGCTTCGTACATCGACTCCGAAGGCTCTCGTGGAGCAACTGCGGGATTCGTTGGACGTCGCCTCGTCTGTGGCGGATTCCAATCCGCGCCACGAATCTCTCGCCGCCGCCATCGATTCCTCGGTGGAACTCCTGGCGGCGGCTGATCGGCAGCTGTTCGACGCGATCGGTGTGATTCGCGACGGCTTCGCGGCGACGGACGTGGCTTCCCTCCTGGGCCAGTCGCCCCGACAGGTCCGCCGGCAACTCTCGAATCTCGTCACCCACTCGTTGCTCACGATCGACCGTTCGTCTCATCCACCTCGGTACCGCCAGGCGGTCGCGGTGCGCAGTCATGCCCGCGGCCGCCTGGAACGGGCAGGCCTGCTGACCGGGGCGGAGCGGTCTCACACCGAATTCTGCCTCGACGCCGTCACGCGCCTCGCTCCCGAGCTTCTCGGCCCTGGCGAAGTCGAGGCGGTGGCCGAACTGTCGCGGCTCGGGAGTCAACTGGATGCAACCCACGAGCGGCTCATCCGCAGCAACGATGCCGAACGATCGTCGAGACTTTCGATAGGCCTGGCCACCTTCGCACTTCCCCGCCGAGATTTCCCCCGAATCGGCTGGCTCACCGACACCCTCGGAATTCCCGACGTCGAGGACCTGGACGACTATCACGAGCTGCTCGCCACGGCCGCGTTCATGGCGTGGGCCAACAACAAGTTCGAAGAAAGTCTTCGCCTCTGTGCCCGGGCCGAGAAAGCGGCGCGGGCCCGATCGAAGCCGGTCCCACTCAAGGCTCTTCAATCCCGCTTCATGGTGTCCCCCTACGATTCCGGCAAGGACGACCTCTTGGCTGCGCTGGTCGATCTGTCGGCGGAATTCGAACGCCGGGGTACGCCGCGGGAACGAGCCGGCCTCGCGATCGTGTTCACCCAGGGGTTCGCGCAGGCCGGCCGGATCGAACAGGCCGAACGGTCCGCCCAGAACGCCATGGCCCTCGCCGTCGAAGCCGACCATCCGAGTACGACCGCCCGGGCGACCTGGGCTCTCGGCTGGGCCCGCCTCGCGACCGATCCGCTCGCCGCCTCGCGACTGTTCCTGGCCAGCCGTCGAATCGCCTCAACCGTCAACAACCGAATCGTCGAGGGGATGACCACGGCCGCCTTGGCCACGAGTGCCCTCCGCCTTGGTCACTACGCCCAAGCCCGCTCACTCCTTGTCGACGTGATCGACCTCGCCGAGCGACTCAATGCCCGGCGTCAGCTGGTTCTCGCCTGCCGGGAGGCCGTCGTGCTGCTCGCCGAGTCGGGCGACGAGGCCGGCGCAGCGGTCGTGCTCGGCATCGTGCAGCTCCTCGACGGTGGCCGTCGACTTCTCCCTGAGGATCACCGACGTTTCGAACGAATCGCCGAGCGGCTCGATCTCAGCACCCAGGTCGTGGCCGGTGATCCGCTGTACCAGGCCGGAGCAATCGTACGTGGCCTCCTCCTCGGCGAAGCTCCGGAGCGGCCGGCTCAGCCCGAGTAGTTCGCGATGTCCACCTCGCAGTCGAACGACATCCCGCGGCCGCCACAGCTCTGGCCGTAGTACTCGAAATCGCTACCGGCCGGCGCCGCGATGAAGAGCGCGTTGCACGCATCGGCATCGCCCGCCGCGCATTCGTTCCAGAACCCGACGAGTTCGGCATCACCCGGTGGCGCCGGCGTATCCGGTGTGAACGAGCCGTTGGCATCGCCGAGCAGCTCGGTGCAGTTGGTCGCCCGGCGGTTGCCACAGGTCAGCCCGAAGTCCTCGTACGCGCTCCCCAACGGGGAGGCGAGGAAGAGGCGATCACAGGCATCGGGATCGGCGTCGGCACAGCCGGCCCAGAGCTCGTCGAGTTCGGGATCGTCACCGGGAGGACCGTCAGATGCCATCGGCGCCGCGGCATCGTCGACCGACTCTCCCTGTGCCGCGGCATCGTCGACCGATTCTCCCGAGTCGCTCGATCCGGGAGTGCCGAGCTGTGCTTCGACCCAGACGGAAGCGACGTCTCGGCTGAGTTCCTTGGCCCCGGTGGTGCCAACTGGATAGGAGATCTGCAGGAGTTGGTCGCCGGCGAAGACCACGATCGCCGCCATTCCGGGATTGAGCTCCTCGTAGTAGACCGCGCCGTCGGGAGCAGTCAGGCCCAGGTCGACCTGTTCGATGTCGGAGCGAGGATTCTGCGTGTCACGGGGAATGTTCTTGATGGTGAACAGCTGCGGGGTCGAGACCGCAGGGTCGAACTCCACGTCGGGGTCCTCCCACTTGCAGACCGACCACTCCGGTTGGTCGGTGCTCTCCTGCGCGGTGATCGGGTTCGTCGCGGAGAACAGCGGGTCCAGGATTCCCTGGGGTACGAGCAGGCACAACTCCGCCGCTGTCCAGTGTCCGGCGCCCGGGAGGGCATCTCCCCCAGGGAGTGCGGAATCGACCGGTGCCGCTGCGTCGTCGCCCGGATCGGCTGGCGGGGTCGACGGTTCGTCTACCCTCGTCGGCTCGTCGACCCGTCCCACGCTGCCGGCCGCACACTGCTCGAAGACCGCCGCGGCACGATCCACTTCCTCGGCGGAGACGTCGTCGTCATCGAGGCGCGACAACGATCCGATCTCCTCGATGACCCCGTCGACCACGCACTCCGCCTCTGCCTGGGAGAATCCCAGGTCCAGGAGATCGGCGACGCCTTGATCTCGTTCACTTGTGCCACAGGCACTCGCCACGAGCACGAGGACCACCGCGATAACGCCCCACTTCACGATTGATGACACCCTTCTCGGACGCGGCCCGGCTGCCGAGTGGAACCGAAGTTCGACGCGTCGACGCCCAGGGTGCACGACCCTGATTGCAGCGGAGTTAACAGTGGGTGGCGGCTTCGTCGGCGCACGACCGTCGGAGTACTGCCTGACCCGGTGGTTCACCGACTGACGGGTGCGGCCCGAGCGCTCCGCGATGTCGGCCCGGGAGATCCCCCCTCTCCTTCCACCCAGATGACCTGGATCCCCGCAGTGGACTCAACCCGGCTGACGGCAGAGGCTGGGTAGCCGTGACCGGGTCATGAGGCGTACGTGGGGCAGAGATGGGGGGCTGGGGGGATCTGTGGCACCGTGCGCGCGTCATGGGGCGCGGTTGGTGCCATAGATGGGGGTGGTCCTGGGATCTGTGGCACCGTGCGCGCGTCATGGGGCGCGGTTCGTGCCATAGATGGGTCAGGGGGTCAGAAAGCGTTCCATGACGGTGGCGAGCTGAACGGGGGTCTCGTCCATGGGGTAGTGGCCGGCGTTGGTCATGATCTCCATGGTGGCGTTGGGATACCACTCCAGGAAGGTGGCGCTGATCACCTCGGCGCTCAGGGCAGGGTCGTGCTCACCGACCACGGCCAGGATGGGGACCTCGTTGCCCACCACCTCCTCATGGAAGTCCACGGTGGTCCACTGGTCGAGATAGTCGCCGAAGGCCTCCCTGGTGCTGTTGGCCAGGGAGTGGTCGACCACCGCGTTGACCCAGACCGGGGTGTTGCGGTTGCCGGTGGTGAAGTCGACGATTCCGTAGCGGTTGTCCCGGTTCTCGACCGCCCCGTGGAACAGGGCGTGTCCTTCGTCGTCGAGGGGGACACCCGATGCCGGTACCGGGGTGAGGGCGACGAGGCGCTCGACCCGCTGGGGTGCATCGACCAGGATCCTCTGGATGAACTGGCCGCCCATGGAGTGACCCACCAGGGAGAAGGTGTCCCAGCCCAGGTCGTCGGCGACAGCCAGGGCGTCGGAGGAGATCTCGGCGAGGGTGTGCTCCCCGGCGACGTCCTTGGACCCTCCGTAGCCGCGATAGTCCATGAACGCCCAGGTGAAGTCGGTCCCGTTCAGGTTCGGTGTCAGGGCACCCCAGGCTCCGGAGGACCCGAACCATCCGTTGAGCACCAGAACCCTGGTCTCGCCCGAGCCGTGGGTGAAGTAGTGGTTGACCATCCGATGCTCCTCGCGGCCTGGGCCACCTGTTGTGGCTATCGGATCCCAAGCCTAGTTTCCGCCGTGTCCGACGGATCAGGGCCCGGCTTCCCCACCTGGTTCGGGTCCGGGAAGCGTAGGCTGGGTGGTCCGTAGCACGGGTCGGGTCCCGGGTCCGCCGGGTGTCCCTGCAGTCTTCCCCGGGGGTTGGCGATGAGCGACGAAGGTGTCGAGCGGTGGCGGGAGGACTTCCGTAGGGCCCCGCAACGGGACGCGGAGTTCACGACCATGTCGGGGTTGCCACTCGCCCCTCTCTACGGACCCGGGGGGGCGGTCGAACCCGAGGGGGAATCCGAATCGGGGGCCGGCGAGGTTCCTGAACAGATCGGATGGCCGGGTCAGTACCCCTTCACCCGTGGTGTGCACGCCTCGATGTACCGGTCCCGGCTGTGGACCATGCGTATGTTCGCCGGTTACGGCACCGCCCTGGAGACCAACAAGAGGTTCCGGGAGCTGCTGGCCGCCGGTGGGGGAGGGCTTTCCACCGCGTTCGACATGCCCACCCTCATGGGGATCGACTCCGACGACGTCATGGCCCTGGGCGAGGTGGGCCGTTGCGGGGTGGCCGTCGACACCATCGAGGACATGGCCGACCTCTACGCCGGGATCGACCTGGAGAAAGTCACCACCTCCATGACCATCAACGCCCCGGCGGCGGTGATCATGGCCATGTTCATAGCCAACGCCGAGGAGCACGGTGCCCACCGCTCCCGTCTGGGCGGGACCCTTCAGAACGACATTCTCAAGGAGTACCAGGCCCAGAAGGAATGGGTCTTCCCTCCCCGGCAGTCGGTGCGCCTGGTGGCTGACACCATCGAGTTCGCCACCAGCGAGATGCCCCGGTGGAACTCGGTGTCGATCTCGGGGTACCACATCCGCGAGGCCGGTTCGACAGCGGTACAGGAGCTGGCGTTCACCCTGGCCAACGGCTTCGCATATGTCGAGGCGGCCCGGGAGCGGGGTATCTCCGTGGACGACTTCGCTCCCCGGCTGAGCTTCTTCTTCAACGCCCACATCGACTTCTTCGAGGAGATCGCCAAGTACCGGGCCGCCCGGCGCATCTGGGCCCGGTGGATGAAGGAGCGCTACGGGGCCCGCGATCCCCGCTCGATGATGATGAGGTTCCACACCCAGACGGCAGGGGTCTCGCTCACGGCCCAGCAGCCGGAGGTGAACATCGCCCGGACCGCCATCGAGGCCCTGGCCGGAGTTCTGGGCGGTACCCAGAGCCTTCACACCAACTCCATGGACGAGGCCATGGCCCTCCCCACGGAGAAGGCGGCGCGCATCGCCCTGCGGACCCAGCAGGTGATCGCCCACGAGACCGGGGTCACCGATGTGGTCGACCCCCTGGGCGGAAGCTGGTTCGTCGAGGAACTCACCGACCGGGTCGAGGCCGAGGCCGAGAAGCTGTTCGCCCACATCGACCGCGTCGGTGGGGGTTCGATGCTCGAGGGCTCGTTCCGACTCATCGAGGAGGGCTGGTACCAGGGGGCCATCGCCGACTCGGCCTACGACTTCGAGAAGCGGATCAACGACGGCTCCCGGGTCGTGGTGTCGGTGAACCGTTTCCCCGAGGGCAACGAGGAGGACCAGATCGAGCTCCTCAGGATCAGCGCCGAGGAGGAACGACTCCAGGTGAAGAGGCTCCAGTCGGTGAGGGCCGACCGCGACTCGGCGACCGTCGAGCGGGCCCTCGACGACCTTCGTCGGGTGGCGGCGACCGAAGCGAATCTCATGCCGTCCCTGATCGACGCCGTCCGGACCCGGGCCTCGGTGGGTGAGATCATGAACGCCCTGGCCGAGGTTCTGGGCCGCTACCGTGAGACCCCGTTCATCTGAGGGGAGAGGACATCGGGTCTCCTCGAGGACAATCGAAGGGCCCCGATCATGATCGGGGACGACTCAGGAGATTCGGAAAGACAGCCATGCACAGAATCCTGTTGTTGACTGTGGCCCTGGCGGTGATCGCCACCGGTTGCAAGGTCTCCATCGGTGGTGGTGACGCCAAGTCGGGGGTCGAGGAGGCGATCACCGAGAAGGCGGCCGAGCAGTTGGTGGGGTTCGACGTCACGGGTACGAACTGTCCCGAGGATGCTTCCACCGACGAGGGATCCACCTTCGAGTGCACGGTGAAGGTCAACGGCCAGGACCTGACCGTCGAGGTGGTGGGCGAGGGTGGTACCAGGTTCAGCTTCGATCAGAAGGACGCCATTCTCGACCTCGCCAAGGCCGAGGAGACCTTCACCAAGCAGTTCAGCGAGCAACTCGGCTCTGCGGTGACGGTGAGCTGCGACCCTCCCCAGGTCCGTGTGATCCCGGTGGGGGGAACCGTCAACTGCACCGTGACCGACGGAAACGGAACCACGGCGGTCGTGGAGATGACGGTCCAGGACGCCGACGGGAACGTGGACGCCCAGATCCTGGGCTAGCCACCGGAGGGGTTCCCTCCCGGCTGGAAAGTCCCGATGCCGCGGTCGGCTCCCCGCTTCGCCTACAGTCCTGACCGACAGTACGAGTCGGAGGTGCCATGAAATACCGGCGTCTCCTCGCCCTGGCGGGGTCGGCGATCATTCTCCTTGCGGCGTGCGGGGGGACTTCCAGAGAGGATGAGCTCAGGTCTCAGGTCGGCGACGTGCTGCGGGGTGAGTTTCCCGGGATCGACATCGGTCCGGTGAACTGCGGTGACGCCATCGACTTCACTCCCGGTTCGAGCTTCCAGTGCACGGCCAAGGCGGCCGACGGGCTGATCCGCACCCAGGTGACCATGGACGAGGACGGGCGGGCCCGGGTCGTGAGGGAGAACGCTCTGGTCGATCTCGACCGGGTCGAGCTGGAGGTGGCCAAGGATCTCACCGAGGGTCTGGGCACACCGATCGGAGTCGACTGTGGCGACGAGAGCTTCCGGGTGGAGGAGGTGGGTGCCAGCTTCGAGTGCCGGGCCTTCGCCGCCGAGAACCCCGACGACTCCCGGGGTGTGGAGGTCACCGTCGACGATCTGTCCGGAACGATCGGCTGGCGGCTGCTCGACTCCTGACGACCGGTTCTCCCCGGCGCCGGCCGGAGAAGGCCTGACGCTGACCGCGCTCCGTTTCCACGAAACGTCGGGTTTCGTCGTCCCGTCAGGGCGGTCCGGGGGTTCCCGGCCGGTAGCTTCGGGGTTCCCGTGATCCTGCTCGACGCCCAGAACCTGACGGTGACCCGGCCCGACCGGCCCTTGTTCGAGGACCTCTCCGTGACCATCTCCACCGGGGATCGCATCGGTGTCCTGGGTCTCAACGGCAGTGGCAAGTCCACGCTGCTGCGAATCCTCGCCGGTGAGGACCCACCGGAGTCGGGTGAGATCAGGCTCGGCCGGGAGACGGTCGTGTCGGTCCTGGCCCAGAGGCCGGATCTGGGAATCGGGACTGTTCGCCAGGCGGTCGGTGAGGGATGGGAGGCCGATTCCATACTGGACCGCCTGGGCATGGGGCGGCATCTGGACACCGATGTGACGTCGCTGTCGGGGGGCCAGGCCAAGAGGGTGGCACTAGCCCGGGCCCTGCTCACCGAATCCAACCTGCTGATCCTCGACGAGCCCACCAACCATCTGGACATCGAGGCCACCGAATGGCTGGAGGCCCGACTGGCCGCCTTCCGCGGTGGCGTGGTGATCGTCACCCACGACCGGGCCCTGCTGAACCGGGTCACGAACCGCATTCTCTCGATCGACCGGGACGGATGGCATCTGACCGAGGGGGGCTATCGGACCCACCTGGCGGCCGAGGCGGAGAGGCTGGCATCGGCGGAGAAGGCCGAGGCCAGCCGGCGGATACTCGCCCGTCAGGAACTGGCCTGGATACAGAGAGGGGCCCGGGCCCGGCGTCGCAAGCCCCGGTCCCGGTTGGCCCAGGCCCGGGAGATCATCGCCGGTCCCCAGCAGAACTCCTCGGTGAGGGATCGGGAACTGGCACTGGGATCGCTCGGAAGCACCCGGCTGGGCAAGAGGGTCATCGATCTCCACGGGGTCTCGTTCTCATACGGGGACGGGCCCCCGGTGATCGAGGATCTGGATCTGGGCCTGGATCCCGGCGCCCGACTGGGGATCATCGGCCCGAACGGCGCCGGGAAGTCGACCCTGCTCGACCTCATGGCCCGCCGCATCGAGCCCACTTCGGGCCGGGTGGAGTGGGGCAGCACGGTGAAGCTCGGTTACTTCAGCCAGCAGGGTCGGCCCCTGCCCCTCGAGGAGAGGGTGAGGGACGTAGTGGCGGGTGAGGGTCGTCAGATCGGACCGGAGCAGTCCGCCCTCCTGGAGAGGTTCTGGTTCAACGCCGAGGCCCAGAGGGCCCTCGTGGGAACCCTGTCGGGGGGTGAGCGACGACGTCTCGAGCTGTTGCTGGTCCTGGCCCGGAGCCCGAACGTTCTGCTGTTCGACGAGCCCACCAATGATCTCGACCTGGACACCCTCAGATCCCTGGAGGGTTTCCTCGACGACTGGTCGGGTTCGCTCGTCGTGGTCTCCCATGACCGCGTGTTCCTCGAGAAGACGGCCGAAGTCGTTCTCTCCGTCTCCACCGATGGCACCTGTCGTTTCGTGGGCAGCGGTGAGCAGGTCTGGGCCACGGCCCGCGAGGGCCGACGTCGGCGTCCCGGCGGTGGTGGAACCGGCTCGAAGGACGGTTCGGGAAAGCCGGGGGACCACAGACCCCGCCGCCGCAGCCCCTCGACCCTGAGACGTCTCATCGCGGCCGCCGAGGAGGAGATGTCCTCCATCTCCGCCCGCAGGGACGAGCTCATCTCGGAGATGTCACGACCCGGGCTCGATCACGGGACCCTCGCTTCCCTGGGTCGGGAGCTCGACGATGTGGACGCCGAGCTGACCCGGGTGGAGGAGAGCTGGTTGGCCCTGGCGGTGGAGGCCGAGGAGAACCAGGGTCGCCAGATCTGAACCGGGGCGGGGGTTCCAGCCCCAGCCGTAGGGCTATCCTCGGCCTCATGGCGAGACGCGCAACCCACGATTCGACCGGCCGGGTCCTCCCCCTGCGGAGGCGTCAACCGGTGTTGTTCTGGGGATCGGTCATCATGTCGGTCCTGCTCGTCCTGTCGCTCATGGTCGGCTCGTTGGCCGTGCTGCTCGGTTGAGCCCTTCCACCGGCGGTGTCGAACGGGCCACCTTCGCTGAGCTGGGTCTGGCCAGATTCCATGACCTGCTGAGGTTGCGGGTCGATGTGTTCGTGGTCGAACAGGAATGCGCCTATGCCGAGCTGGACGGGCTCGACCCCGTGTCCGACCACTGGTGGATCGAGGAGCCCGGCAGCGACTGCCACTCGGGAGGGATC
>DRKF01000459.1 GCA_011051915.1 Acidimicrobiales bacterium
CTGCTGGAGGAGCTGTGGAGGAGGTTCCGGCGGCGGGACCCCGACTCCAGCTGGATAGACCTGTTCGTCGACGACGCGGCGGCGGTTCCGTCCCCGGTGCTGGAGACGATCCTGGCCGAGGGGACGAGGTACCGGGTTCGTCTGTGGCTGGCGGCCGCCACCCTCGGGAGCCTCGAGCCCCCGTTGGGCGAGGCGGTACTGAGGGACTGCGGGGTCGTGGGCACCTTCGCCTGCGATCTGGAGGGGGCGGCCCGGCTGAGCTCGCGGTTCCCCCGAAGCAGCCCCGAGGATCTGGTCCGACTCGAGGAGGGGGTGGCCGCCCTGGGCATGGGCTACTGGCAGGAGACGGTGGGGTTCCTGGAGGAGGTCGCTCTGGTGGGGGAGGAACACACCCTCAGCGAGGTCCACCGCCGGGACCGCCCGAAGCGGACCGACCTGCCGGGCCGCGCGAGCCGGCGGGGCCCGGCTCGGGATCGGATTCCCCGGGCTGTCACGAATCAGTCGGTTGAATCGTCGACCCGACATGAGGCGAGCTGAGTCGAAAGAGGACGCTGCACGGCCGGGGACCGGCGCTGGGTCGGATACAGACCCGCTGCGGCCGGGGACAGACGTGGTGGTGGTCGGGGGCGGTCTGGCCGGGCTGACGGCGGCGGTGGTGGTGGCCCGGGCCGGAAGATCGGTGACGGTCCTGGAGTCCCGGAACCGCCTCGGGGGCCGGGCCCGCAGCGACCGGCGGGGACGCTTCCTGTTCAACCAGGGGGCTCATGCCCTGTACCTGGGCGGTGCCGGACACCGGATACTCGTGGAACTCGGGGTGGAACCGGCCGGTGGCCCACCGGTGGCAGACGCCCGCGTCCTGATCGACGGGAACATCCGCCGGCTCCCGACCGGTCCGGGCCGTCTGCTGGCCAGTGGGATTCTCGGTCTGCGTGACAAGGCGGAGCTGGCCCGGGTCATGAGATCTCTGCCCCGCCTGGATCCCTCGCGATGGGCCGGGTGCACGGCGGGGGAGTGGCTGGATCGACACGTGTCGGGTGAGCGGGGCCGGTCGCTCCTCGAGGCCCTCGTACGGCTGGGGACCTATGTCAACGCTCCCGATCTGCTCAGCGCCGAGGCCGCCCTGACCCAGCTCCGGCTGGCCATGACCGGGGGCGTCACCTACGTGCGGGGTGGCTGGGGATCGCTGATCGACGCCCTGGTCCGGACCGGCGGAGCGGGCGTCACCGTGAGGACCGGCACACCGGTGGGCACCATGCCCGACGCTCCGGCCGTGATTCTGGCCCCGGGCAGCCCCGACGCCGCCGCCCGGCTGCTCGGGACCGACTTCGACACCGGCCCCACCGCCTTCGCCTCCTGTCTGGATCTCGGGGTCACCCGGGCCCCCGGGCACGGATTCGTACTGGGCCTGGACCGGCCCGAGTACCTCTCCGACCACACCGTCGTGGCCGATCCCCCGCTGGTGGGCGAGAATCAGGTGGCGGTGATGAGATACCTGAGCCCCGAGGAGAAACCGGATCCGGCCGACACCAGGGCCGGGCTGGACGAAATGGTGGCCAGGGTGGGGATCAGCCCCACCGACATCGTCGAGGAGATGTGGCGACCGCGGATGAGGGCGGTGTCCGCCTTCCCCACCGCTGCCGTCGGAGGATTCGCCGGGCGTCCCCCGGTGGCCCACACCGACCGACCCGGGGTGTTCCTCGCCGGTGACTGGGTGGGGCCGGTCGGCTTCCTCGCCGACGCATCCATCGCCAGCGGGTACCGGGCCGGCCGGGCGGCGGTCGAACATCTCGAACACCGGGCCCTGACCCGGTGACGGTGAACCATCCGGCCCCGGGGGTCACCGGTCCGGGCTCCGATCGAGCCGACCTCGACCTGTTCGAGGCCGAGCGTCCGCGACTGTGGGGGCTGGCCTACCGCATGCTCGGGGTCGTCGACGACGCCGAGGACGTCGTGCAGGAGACCTGGCTGCGCTGGGGATCCGTGGACAGCGCCGATGTGGCCAACCCGGCGGCGTGGCTCACCACCGTGGCCACCCGACTGTCGCTGGACCGGTTGCGATCGGCCCAGCGGTCCCGCACGTCGTATGTGGGGCCGTGGCTCCCCGAGCCCCTGCTGGGTGGCCCAACCCCGGACCCCGACACCGACGCCGATCACGATCCCGAGAGGCGGGCACTGCTGGCCGAATCGGTGACCCTGGGCTTCCTGGCCCTGCTGGAGCGGCTGGGGCCGGTGGACCGCGCCGTCCTGCTCCTCCACGACGTCTTCGGCTGGCCCTACCGCGAGGTGGGGGAGATGATCGGCCGCAGCGAGTCCGCGGCCCGCCAGATCGGTCGTCGGGCCCGGGAGCGGGTGTCGGGTGACCGGGTCCGTTTCGACCCCGACCCGGAGCGGGTACGGGAGCTGTCGGAGGCCTTCCTGGAGGCGGTCACGGCCGGGGACATGGAGTCACTGACCTCGATGATGGTCGAGGACGTGTTCCACATCGGTGACGGGGGCGCCGAGCACCACGCCGCCCGTCGACCGGTCCGGGGCCGGGTGAGGGTGGCCCGGTTCCTGGTCAACCTCGTGGGCCGACTCGGTACCGGGGACCTGACCGGGGTGGAGGTGCATCCGGTGGTGGCCAACGACCAGGTCGGCTACTACCTCACGGTGGACGGCGAACCCCTGCTGCTCACCGTCCTCACCTGGCGTGGCGACGCGGTGGCCGCCATCCACCTGATCCGGAACCCGTCCAAGCTGCGGGCCTTCCACCGGGCGTGGGACACCTCGCGTCGCCGGTCGGGCTGACCGCGGGGCGGACGGACGAACCGGGCCGCGCCCCCTCGTCGGATATCAGCCGAAGCCGCGGGCATCCTGCTTGAGGGCGGTGTCCACGCTGAGGGCCGAGGCCACGACCAGGCTGAGCATCGGCTGCTCCAGTGGACGCTCGATCTGCAGCACGTAGTTGTCGGCGGTGGTGAACAGGGTCTTGGCCAGGCCCTCCCACGTCTTGGTGATGCGGGCCACCTCCTGACCCGATGCGTCCTTGATCGAGAAGTTCCAGGCCCGCCAGTTCTCCGCATTCAGTGAGCCGATCACCTGGCCCCCGGCCTCGAGATCGAAGCGGATCTTGCCGATGGCGTTCTTCTGGATCACCCGGCCGATCTGATTGCCGGAGGCGTCGCCGATCTCCACCTTGGACTTGAGCACCTTGCGGGGGCGGGTGACGGTGAGCAGCACACTGCCCGACATGTCCACGATCTGGAGGCTGTGGGTCATGAACTGGTCCAGGCTGGTGAGCAGCCGGGCCGCCTTCTTGAGCGCCGACTGGCCCACCTGGCGCACGGCCGCGATCTGGTTGCCGTCGGCGTCGTAGACCGCGTACTCGTTGTTCAGCTCGATCAGCTTGACCTTCTGGTTCACCACCAGCACCGGCTCGGTGAAGATGGTTCCCCCTCCGGTGCCTTCGACGTGGACCCCGGCCTGGCTCTCGACCTGGCGGCGGATCTTCTCCGCCGGCTTGTCCACCAACGGCACGGTCGACACGGTGACGGGGGCGGTCGACGTCTTGCCGTGATCGGACACGTTCTGGGTCCACTGGGCGCCGTCCCACCAGCGCAGCTCGTGGTCACCGCTGGGATCGGGATACCAACCTTCCGGTGTGGCCGGCGGGTTCGGGGCCGCCGAGGGATCGCTGTCGGATTGCTCGGTCATATCCCAAAGCTAGCGACCATCCGTTATCCGAGCTGTTCCGGCGGGGGGCCGCGAGACGATCCGGGCTTGTAGCCTCGGTACGTTCGTCCGGTGTGAACCGGCCTCCCCGGGGGCCGGCGCCGTCCGGTTGTGTC
>DRKF01000460.1 GCA_011051915.1 Acidimicrobiales bacterium
CCGGCGGTGTCCACGACCCTTCCGGCGTCGAGCTTGGCCGAGGTCGGGGAGCTGCCCAGCAGCTCCGCCCCCACGGCGAGGATCTCCGTGGCCAGCCCCTCGGCCGCCCGTGACGCCGCCACCCCACCCACGACGGTAGATCGACTGGCCCAGGACCCGACACCGTCGGGCACCAGGTCGCTCTCGCCGTGGACCACCACGATCTCCGAGGCGTCCACACCCAGCCGATCCGCCGCTATCTGGGCCATGACCGTCTCGATGCCCTGGCCCAGGGAGGTTCCGCCCACGGCCACCGTCACCTGCCCGTCGGGCCCGAGGGTGGCCCGGGCTGTCTCGTATGGCCCCAGGCCGCTCTTCTCCATGAACACCCCGATGCCCCGGCCCCGCCGGACGGTCGAGTCCGGTCCCGCGCCGCCACCACCCCAGTCGCCGAATCCGGCGGTGTCGATCGTGCGTTCGAACAGTCCGAGGGGGTCCCCGGCGTCGATGATCACCTCGGTGCCGAGAGTGGCCAGACCCCGGTTCAGCGGCAGCTCGGCGGATGCCAGCAGGTTGCGACGCCGGATCTCCACGGGGTCCAGCCCCAGCTCGGCGGCGATGGCGTCGAACAGCCGCTCCCTGGCGAAGGTGCCCTCGTAGCGGCCGGGGGCCCGGTAGGTTCCGGCGGGGGTCTTGTTGGTGAGCATCACCTCGACCCCGGCCCGGTAGGCCGCCAGACGGTAGGGGCCGGGCAGCATGGTGGCGGTGAGTTCGGCGACGGTGACCCCGTGGGTCCTCATGTAGGCGCCGTTGTCGTGGATGATCGCCGCCTCGAGTCCCAGCATGGTCCCATCGGCGGTGACCGCCGCCCGCAGTCGATGGATCTGCTGACGGGAGTGGTTGGCGGCCACCAGGTGCTCACCGCGGTCCTCGATCCACTTCACCGGTCGGTTCAGCTGGGTGGACAGCAGGGCCGCCAGGCAGTCCTCGGGGTAGAGCTCACCCCTGCTCCCGAAGCCACCCCCGGCGTCGGTGGTGGTGAAGCGGATGTGCTCCACGCTCATCCCGAGCATGTCGGCCAGGACCCGGCGGTTGAAGTGGGGGACCTTCGTGAGGCCGTGCAGGGTGAGGATCCCCGAGACGGAATCGAACTCGGCCACCACGCCCCGGTTCTCCAGGGGAACGGCGGCGTGACGCCCGATGGCCACCTCGATCTCCACAGTGTGCTCGGCCTGGTCGAAGGCCTCCTCGATGTCACCGAACCCGAAGTCGAGGGTGGTGGCCCTGGTGGCGTCCTCCCCCGCCGCGTCCAGGGCCGGGTCCAGGGGCTCGATCTCCACCGTGACCGCCTCGGCCGCGTCCTCGGCCAGGTAGGGATCCTCGGCCAGGATGACGGCGACGGGTTCCCCCACGTAGCGAACCGTTCCGTGGGCGAGCACCGGTTGGAGGTACTCCTCGAGGGTCTCCTCGGTGAGCTGAAGCCGGATGGGGATCCGGGGTACGAGATTGAAACCCTGGGCCCCGACGGCGAGTTCCACTCCGGGAATCTCAGAGGCGGCCGCGGTGTCGACCGCCACCAACCGGCCGTGGGCCACCTGGCTGCGGACCATCCGCATGTGGAGGGTGTGGGGAAGACACAGGTCGTCCACGAAGCGACCGGCGCCGGTCAGCAACCGCCGGTCCTCGAGGCGGGGGACCGAACGGCCCACCTGGGTCATGAGTCCCCGGCCGGGTCTTCGCCGGCGCCGGTCCCGTCGGGGTGGCAGACCAGCTCGCACACCGCGTCGACGATGCCCTGGTAGCCGGTGCACCGGCACAGATTGGAGGACACGACCTCCCGGACCGACTCACGATCGGCGGCCACGGCCCGGCGGACATAGGCGGTGCCCAGCATCAGCATCCCCGGGGTGCAGAACCCGCACTGCAGACCGTGGTGCTCGGAGAACGAACGTTGCAGGTCGTTGAGTGAACCGTCGGGCAGGGCCAGACCCTCGACCGTCTCGATCTCGCACCCTGCCGCCTGCACCCCGAACATCAGACAGGCCCTGACCGGTTCGCCGTCGACGATCACGGTGCAGGCCCCGCATACCCCGTGTTCACAGCCCAGATGGGTGCCGGTGAGACCCAGGTCCTCCCGAAGCACGTCGGCGAGGGTGCGCCGAGGGGGGATGCTCACGCGACGGGCCTCGCCGTTCACCGTGAACTCCACATTCAGCGTTTCGGAGTCGGTTCTCACGTCTGCTCCCCGGGGTCTGGATTGTCGGTTGCGGCCCCGATGGCCAGGGCCAGGTACTGCGGGGTCACGGGTATGCGATCGACCGGTATCCCGAGATGGGCCACGGCGTCGGCGACGGCGCTGACCACGCAGGCCGGAGCCCCGATGGTCCCCCCTTCGCCCATGCCCTTGGCGCCGGTGGAGCTGTGCTCGGAGGGGGTCTCGAGATGGTGCAGTTCGAAGTCGGGGATCTCCATGGCGGTGGGCATCAGGTAGTCCATGAGGGTCGCGGTGCGGCACTGGCCCTCCTCGTCGAAATCCAGTCCTTCGTAGAGGGCGCAGGCGATGCCCTGGGCGACACCACCGTGGACCTGCCCGTCGACGATGAGGGGGTTGATGACCACACCGCAGTCCTCGACCACCACGTACCTCTCGATGCTCACCCCTCCGGTGCCGGGATCGATCTCGACGATGGCCCCGTGGGTGGCGTTGGAGAACGTTCCGGGCGGGTCGTAGGAGTCGCGGGCCTCCAGGCCGGGCTCCTCATCCTCGGGCAGGTGTTGCACCGCGATGTGGGCGTCGTGGGCGATGGCCGCCAGGGAGACGGACCGGGCGGGCGTGCCCCTCACGTGGGCCGACCCGTTCTCCAGGACGATGTCGGCGGGAGCGGCCTCCAGGCGGTGGGCGGCCAGCCGGGCCAGCTTCTCCGCCAGGCGTCCGGCCGCCCGGTGGGCGGCGCTGCCACCGATCACGATGCTGCGGCTGCCGAACGTGCCCCAGCCGAACGGAACGGCGTCGGTGTCGCCCTCGATCACCCTCACCTGCGAGGGCTCCACCCCCAGCCGGTCGGCGACTATCTGGGCGAAGGTGGTGGCGTGGCCCTGACCGTGGGCGCTGACCCCGGTGGTGACGGTGACGCCTCCCGTGGGGTCCATCGCCACGACCGCGGTGTCGAACCCGGGGGTGACCGCCATTCCCCTCCCGGCGAAGACCGGGGTGCCGTACCCGGTCCGTTCGGAGAAGCACACGAAACCCAGACCCAGCAGCCGACCCTCGGCCCGGGCCCGCTCCTGACGTTCGGGCCAGCGGTCGTAGCCCAGTTCGGCCAGGCACATCTCGAGGGACTCCCCGTAGGTCCCGGCGTCGTAGGTGACCAGGTTCGCCCCGGTGTAGGGGAAGTCCTCGGGGCGGATCAGATTGCGGCGGCGGATCTCGGCCCGGTCGATTCCCAACCGGGCCGCCGCCTCGTCCAGGAGCCTCTCCACCGCCAGGGTGATCTGGGGCCGGGAGACACCCCGGTAGGGAGCGGTGGGTGACTTGTTGGTGGTGACCGCCACGCCTCGGGCCGCATACCTGGGCACCCTGTAGGGACCGGGGAGCTCACCGGCGGCCATCAGTGGCTCCACCGCGCAGGTGAACGGGTAGGCCGAGTAGGCACCGACGTCGCACCAGACATCGGTGGACAACGCCGTCAACACACCCTCGGCGGTGAAGCCCGCCGTCATCTCGTGGACCTGCTCGTGCCCGGCGAAGCTGGCCACGATGTTCTCACCCCGGTCCTCCACCCAGCGGACCGGACGATCGAGCATCCGGGCCAGTACGGCGACGATCACCTCCTCGCGGGCGACCACGCATTTCTGACCGAAACCACCGCCCACGTCGGGGGCCACGACCCTCACCTGGTTCTCCATCAGCCCCATCTGTTCGGCCACGGCCGAGCGGACCATGTGGGGGACCTGGGTGGAGGTGTGGAGGGTGAGACGGTCCCCGTCCCAGTGGGCGTGGGCCGAACGGCCCTCCATCGGCAGGGCGACCACCCGACCGGTGTCGACCCGTTTGGTCACCACCAGGTGGGACGACTCCAGCACCGAGTCGAGATCGTCGGAGAACAGGGTGGAGTCCAGCAGGATGTTGTCGGGGGCTTCCTCGTGGACGGCTCCGGCCCCACCCTCCCGCACCTGGTCGATGGAGATCACCGCCGGCTTCTCGGCGATCTCCACCACGACAGACTCGGCCCCGTCCTCGGCCCGCGCCCGGTCCGATGCGAGAACCACCGCCACCGGTTCCCCGGCGTAGCGGACCCCGTCGGTGGCCAGCAGGGGCATGGTGGTGGTCACGAACCCTTCCCGCTCCAGGAGCGCGGTCAGCCCGGGAGTGGCCGCGAGGTCCGTGGCGGTGACCACGGCCTGGACACCCGGCCGGTCGAGGGCGGCGGTGGTGTCGATCCCGAGGATCTCACCGGAGGCCACCGTCGATCGGACGAACACCGCCTCGAGGGTTCCGGGAACGTCGATGTCGCCGGTATAGCGGCCTCTCCCGGTGAGCAGCGCCGCATCCTCGAGGCGGGACATCGGCCGCCCGACCCACTTGTTTCCGGTCCAGCGGGTGCCACCAGCGGGGGTCGCCGTGTCGTCCATCAGTCCCCCGCGAGGGTGTCGGCCAGAGCCCGTTCGGTGAGGACCCGGACCAGGCGACGTCGGTAGTCGGCGCTGCCGTGCAGATCCGACGGGGGTTGCAGGTCCTCCGCCGCCGCCCGGGAGGCCCGGGCGAAGACCTCGGGGGTGGCTTCGGCGCCCTCGAGTTCGGCCTCGGCCGCCGGGGCCCTCACCGCCACCGACGCCACACCGCCCAGGGCGACCCGCGCGCCACTCATGCGACCGTTCACGATGTCGTAGGCCACGGCGGCGGAGACGATGGCGAAGTCGCCGGCCCGGCGGGCGAACTCCCTGATCGCCGAGCGTTCGCGAGGTTCGGTCAGGACCACCTCGGTGAGGAGTTCGTCGTGACCCAGGTCGGTCATGAACGGGCCCCCGAAGAAGTCCTCGGACCCGAGGGTGCGCGACCCTCCCGGCCCCTCGATGACCATCCGGGCTCCGTGCAGCACCGCCACCAGACACCATTCCGAGGTGGGATCGGCGTGGGCGATCGAACCCCCGAACGTGCCTCGGGTCCGGATCGGCCAGTGACCCACCAGGGCGGCGGCCTTGGGGAGGATCTCGAAACCGGGGATCACCAGGGGGTAGTCCTCGATGGCGGCGTGGGTCACCAGGGCCCCGATGCGCAGCTCCCCCGAGGGTTCGAGGACCATGTGGTGGAGGCCTCGCACCCCGCTCACGTCGACGAGGGCCGAGGGCCGGGCCAGGCGCATGTTCATCAGGGCCACCAGGCTCTGACCGCCGGCGATGACCTTGGCGTCCTCGCCGAGTTCGCCCAACAGGGAGACGGCGTGTTCCACCGACTCGGCCCGGTGGTAGGTGAAGGCTGCCGGTTTCATCTCGGTACGACCGTATCCCTCCTGCTCCCTGCGGTGGTTCTCAGCGGTCCATCAGGGCCTTGCGCTGACCTCCGTCGACGGGCACATGGGCTCCGTTGATGTATCCGGCCCGGTCCGAGGCCAGGAAGGCGACCACGTCGGCCACCTGCTCGGGGGTGCAGATGTAGCCCAGCGGCAGGCTGGACAGGGTGAGTTCGTGGGCCCTCTCCTGGGTGATCCCCTTGTCGCGGGCGAAGGCCTTCTCGAGGGTGTCCCAGCGGGTGGTGGCGACGGGACCGGGGTTGACGGTGTTGACCCTGATGCCGTGGGGCGCGTACTGGATGGCGATGGAGGAGGCGAAGTTGTGGTCGGCGGCGTTGGCCACCCCGGCGGCCAGTTCCCAGTGGGAGGGCTTGAGGCCGTCATTGCCCACCACCATGGTGATGTTGCCCGTACCCCGTTCCCTCATGTGGCCGATGACGGCGCGGACGGTGCGCACGTGACCCATGAACTTGAGGTCGAGGCTGCCGTCCCACTGTTCGGGGGTGAGGTCCTCCAGCAGGCCCCCCGGGGAGCTGCCGGCGTTCGGTACGGCGATGTCGATGTGGCCGAAGTGCTCTATGGCCTCGGCCGCCACCCGCTCGGCGTCCTCCCAGCTCGTCATGTCACCGGGCAGGGCGATGGTGTCCCGACCGGTGGCGGCGGCGATGTCGGCGGCGGCCTCCTCGAGGGGTCCGGGGCGGCGGGCCACCATGGCCACGTGGCATCCCTCCTCGGCCAGGCGGGTGGACACGGCCAGGCCGATTCCCATGCTGGCTCCGGTCACGAGGGCGACCTTGTCGGTGAGTCCGAGATCCACTGGCTTCTCCTGTTCGGCGGCTGGAGTTTCCGGCCTGCCTCCCACCGCGGTGGCCAGGCCCCTGGGGATGATATATCAAATATCAGAACGCGGAGTAGGGTCGAGTCCACCCGACTCCATCCCAGCCCACCCACCTGTCGGGACGCTCATGCAGCCCTACCGATCCAAGACCGACCTCGTGGCCGACGAGATCCGGCTCCGCATCCGCAGCGGTGAGATCCAGCCCGGAGCGGTGCTGCGCCAGCGGGAGCTGGCCGAGCAGTTCGGGGTCAGTCCGACACCGGTGAGGGAGGCCCTGTCCCGTCTGGAGGCCCAGGGTTTCGTCACGTCCGAGCCCCACCGGGGAGCCACGGTCGTGCGCCGCGAGGCCGAACGGGTCCGGGAGAACTACGTGATTCGGGCCACCCTGGAGGCCCTGGCCGCGGAGATGGCCGCCGGACGCATCAGTGCGGAGACCATCGACGCCCTCCGGGAGACCAACCGCCGCCTGCTGGCGACCGGTACGGCCGCCGCTTCGGGCGGGTCGAAGGGCGCCACCGGCCCACCGGGTCTGAGCGAGCTGAACCACCGGTTCCACATGCTGATCTACGACGCCGCCGGCTCCCCCCTGCTGAGATCGATGATCGACCAGCTCTGGCACGCCCTCGACCCCGGGCCGGCCGCCAACCGCAGCATCGTCGAGTCCGCCGCCCAGCACGACGCCATAGTCGAGGCCCTGGCCCGGGGAGACGCCGAGACCGCTTCCGGTCTCGTGCGCGATCACATCCTGGAGGCCCTGGACTAGTTTCCGCCGATTGCCTCGGTCTGGCGAGCTCGACTGGATGCCTACCCGCCGGATCTCCTCAGCGTGGCCACCAACTCGGGGATGTCTCGTGCGGCGATTGTCCAAACCTGGTCCGGGACAACCCGGTGATAGTGGTGAGCCAGGACGATCCTGAGGCGGCTGATGTCGCGCCACGGCACATCGACATATCGGGAAGTCATCTCCTCCCCGAGCAGGTTCGCCGCCTCTCCGACAATCTCCAGCAATCGCTCGGCCGCCCGTCGAAGTATCGGGTCGGCGTCGAAGGCGGCCCGACCTCTTTCAACGACCACTCGGAGTTCTTCAGCCGCAGCCAGGGATGTCTCCCAGGCGAAGCTCATCGGAGCGGCTCAAAGGGGGACGGCCTCCCGACGGATGTGATCGTCACGATCGGTGAGACCACCCGCTGACACCACGTCAACAGGACAACCCAGCAAGGACTCCAGGGCATCCTGGATCCGGAGCAGATCGAACAGCGAGCTACCCGGGGCAAAGTCCACCAGGAAGTCCACATCGCTGTCGTCGGTGTCGGTTCCGCGAGCCACCGATCCGAACACCGCTATCGAAGTGGACCCGTGAGCAGCGGCGATCTTGCGAATGGCCTCCCGGTTCTCCTCGATCTGGGCCATCTTCCCCATGACCCCAGCGTACCGGCGCACCGACAGTGTGTCCCGGCTGACCCGAGACCAGATCCTCGAGGCTCCGGACTATCCCCGGTTGTACCCGACAATCAGACTCAGATGATCTTCATCAGCGAAGGCGACCCGGGCCCAACGGTCCTCGACACCGTATGTGAGCTGATTCGGCCTGCTCCGGACATGACGTTCTGTCCCGCTGAACCGACACCCGCCGGGTGTGAGAGAGGAACCTTCACCGAGGGCTCACCGGAACTCTGAGCACCAACCGGATTGCCCCGTCGGCCCGGCGACCTCATTCCCGAGGATCCGGCAGGTCGCGGCCCTGATCCACCAGGCGGCTCAATCGGGATCGGATCACCTTGCCCATGGCGTTCACCGGTAGGGCTTCGATCTCCACCACCGCCTTGGGGCACTTGTAGGCCGAGAGTCTCTCCCGGGCCGCAACCAACAGTTCGGCTGGATCCAGTTCGTGACCCTCGGCCACCACGACGAAGGCGGTGACCTCCTCCCCCCAGCGATCCGAGGGAACCCCGGCCACCGCCACTTCGGCCACGGCGGGATGGGTCGCCAGCACGTTCTCGACCTCGGCGGGATACACGTTGAGCCCCCCGGTGGTGATCATCTCCTTGATGCGGCCCACGATGCGCAACGATCCGTCCTCGATACGGCCCACGTCGCCGGTGTGGAACCAACCGCCGGTGTCGTCGGGCCCCCCGGGAGAACCCCGGTAGCCGTCGAACACCTGGGGTCCCCGCAGCAGGATCTCCCCCTCAGGCCGCTCGGGATCTCCGGCGTTGGGACCGTCGAGACGCAGGTCCACGCCCGGCAGGGGAAGACCCACATGGCCCGGGCGGCGGGGACCCTCGTAGGGATTGGACACATCGAGCCCGCTCTCGGTGGTGCCGTAGCGTTCGAGGGGGGCCATGCCCAGGTTCTTCTCTATGGCGGTGAAGACGTCCGGTGCCAGGGCGGCCGAGCCCGAGGTGGCCAGGCGCAGACTCGGCCAGGGCCTCACCTCACCCGCCTCCAGCATCCGGTGCCAGATGCTGGGCACCGCGAACAGGACCGTGGCCCGGTGGGTGTCGATCGCCGCCGACAGGTCGGCCGGATCGAACCGGGATCTGACGACTACCGAGCATCCCGACAGGGCCGAGGCGTGGACCGCGCTCAGCCCGTGCTGATGGAACAGGGGCAGGGCATGCACGACGACGTCGGAGGGGGACCACCGCCAGGCCCACATCGCCCCCCGGATGGAGGCCTGGATGTGGGCGTGGGTCAGGGGCACCGCCTTGGGCCGACCGGTGGTGCCCGAGGTGTATGCGACCAGGGCCACCGTCGTCGACCGGGGGCGCCACTGAATATCTCCCCCCGCCAGACCGGCGGGACCGGCCTCCACCATGAGGCGGCCCGGGTCGATCACGTCCAGCCCGGCGGCGGAGCACACCGGGGCGGAGGACCGTCCGGCCACCCCCCTGCGGGCTCCGCTGTCCCCGACCACGAAACGGATCTCGTCGGGGGTGGCGGCGGGGTTGACCAGCACGATCTCCGCCCCGGCCGCCAGCAGGGAGAAGTAGGCGACGACCAGTTCCGGCGAGGTGGGAACGGAGAGAACGACAGCCTCCCCGGGGCGGATCCCGACCCCCGCCAGGTGGCGGGCACCCGAGTCCATGAGGAGAGCGAGTTCGGTGTGGGTGAAGCGGTGCTCGTCGATGGTGATGGTCCCCTCGGGTCCGGCGGTGGACCGCTGTCGCAGCTCCGCCACCAGGGTCGACCCGCTCAGGCGCTCGGCCAGGTCCGCCGGTACATCACCGCCCAGATGGGTGGCCCAGCCGGCCCGACTCCAGGCGGGGAAGTCAAACATCGGTTCCACCCGACCCGGCTGCGTCGGCCGGAAACCGCTCGTCCTCCGGCGCCCCGGACCCGAGGTCAGACATCGGTGGCGGCCGCACCGGGTGTCAGCCCGGGTGGGGGAACGGCTCCGGCCCATCCCCCGTTCGCCTGGCGTTCGGCCACCAGCCGGTCACGCAGGCCCGTCCCCTCCACCACCAGGCGCTTGACTCTCACCGCGGCGGCGCGGTCCAGCCCGGCGATCGCCTCGGCCAGCTCCACCGCACTCGACCTCAGATCCGCCGCGGACACCAGCCGGTCGACCAGGCCCATCGAGTGGGCCTCCTCCGCGGCGATCGTCCTCATCGTGAGCATGGCGTCCAGCGCCCCTCCCCGTCCGATCAGCGAGGGCAGACCCCAGGTGCCCACGGCCAGGCCATGGCCCGGGCCGGCGAAACGGATTCGGGCCGCGGGAGAGGCCATGCGGACATCGGACGCCAGAAGCAGTTGGGCCCCACCGCCGACCGCCGGACCGTCGACGGCGGCGATGATCACCACCGGGCTGCTGACCATCTTCTCGTACAGCTCGTAGAGCAGGTCGCTCACCAGCGCCCGCTCACTGTCAGCCACCGAGAGATCGGCCCCGGCGCAGAACATGCCCTCGTGGGTCGAGGTGAGGACGGCAACGGGATCCACCAGGCAGGTGACGGCCTCGATCAGCGATCGGACCGCCTCCAGGTCGAGTGCGTTGCGGACCCGGGGCCGGTTCAAGGCCAGGCGGGTGACGCCGGGGGCC
>DRKF01000461.1 GCA_011051915.1 Acidimicrobiales bacterium
CTTCCGCGCCGGCCCCAATGCGGCCACGAGGGTCACGCCCACGCCTATCACCACGGCCGCGATCACGGTTCGGGCCGCCAGCACGGTGGGCAGGTCCGGCAGGGAGGCCCCCAGCAGACCGAACAGGGCCTCGAGGCCTCGGGCCACCGCGACACCCCCGGCCAGTCCGGCGATCGAGGCCGCGATCCCCACGGCCAGGGCCTCGCCCACGACCGATGTCCCGACCTGGCGAGGGGCTGCTCCTATGGCCCGCAGCAGTGCCAGCTCCCGCGTTCTCTGGCTCAGGACGATGGCGAAGGTGTTGTAGATGATGAAGACCGAGACGAACAACGAGACTCCGCCGAACCCGAGCAGGATGTTCCCGATCAGATCGATCTGGCTGTTGAACTCCCCCTCGACCTCCGCTGTGAGGGCGGCGCTGTCCAGAATCTCGACCCCGGGCAGTGCCGCCGACACCTGGGCAACGACGGTCTCGGGATCGGCACCCGGTTCGAGATCGACCGACACCCCACTCACTCCGTCGAGACCGAAGATCTGCGGAGCCTGCTCGGCGTTCATCTGCATGAGCACCGCTCCGACGGTGGCGTTGTCCGCGCCGAACCTGGAGGTGCCCGACATGACCAGATCCCATCGACCGGTCGGCGTCACGAACTGGTAGGTCCCCCCGATCTCGAAACCGTGCCTTCGAGCGGCGTCGAAGTCCATAACGAACTCACCGGATCCGGGCGGTGACCCCTCCTCGATACTGAACGACGACAGGTCGGAATTGTCGACCCAGGCCATGGCGATCTGGGGCGGTCCCGAAGAGGGGAGGCCCGTGCCGTCGGACCTGATGGGCCGGACACTGTCATCGGGTGCGGTCAGGATCCCGACGGCGGCGGCGACTCCGTCCACCGAAGCGACGGTCTCCACCGAGTCGAACGGGAGCGGAGGCGGGTCGCCGAACTCGGCGACGGGTCGGACCTCGAGGTCCACCCCCGCCGTGATGTCCCGGGACAGGTCCGTGAACGTGCGGCGCAGGCCGTCGCCGAGAACGAAGGCCGAGACCACGAAGCTCACGGCCAGGGTCACCCCGAGAAGTGTGAGAGCGAACCTCACCCGGTTCGCCAGGAGGTTTCTGAGAGTCAGCTTGTACACGACGGTCTCCTCAGCGTCCCAGCAGGCGCATGTGGTCGATCACACCGTCGACGTCTGGCTCGGCGAGTTCGTCGGTGATCCGACCGTCGGTCACGAAGACGACCCGGTCCGAACAGGCGGCGGCGACGGGGTCATGGGTGACCATGACCACGGTGAGACCCAGGTCACCGACCCCGAGCCTCAGGAACCGGAGGATCTCCCCACCACTGCGACTGTCGAGATTGCCCGTCGGCTCGTCGGCGAGGATGAGGGCCGGCCGACCGACCATGGCCCGGGCCACTGCGACACGCTGCTGTTGTCCCCCGGAGAGTTCATCGGGCCGGTGGGTGAGGCGATCACCCAGACCGACGATTCCGATGACCTCATCCAGCCATTCCCGGTCGGGCTTTCGACCGGCCAGATCGAGGGGAAGGGTTATGTTCTCCGCCGCGGTGAGAGTGGGCACCAGGTTGTACGACTGGAACACGAATCCCAGGTGGTCCCGTCTGAGGAGCGTCAACTCCTTCTCACCGGCAGCGGTGATGTCCCGGTCGCCGATGAAGACCCGGCCCGAACTCAGGCGATCCAACCCGGCCAGGCAGTGGAGCAGAGTCGATTTCCCCGCCCCCGACGGCCCCATGATCGCCACGAACTCCCCGGAGGCGAACTCGACATCGACGTGGTCCAGGGCCACGACCTCGGTTCCGCCCGAGCCGTAGATCCTGCTTCCGTCCTCCACCCGGGCCACGGTCGGGGGCTCTGCATCGAGTGGTGACCCGCTGGGTTCGGGAGCGGTGATCCCGTTCGGATCGATGGTGTTGTCGATGGTCACGGTCATGTTGGGCTCGGTTCCGGTCGGCGGGAACCCGGTTGGTTCCATCCCCTGTCCAGCGAACCTACGGATGACGTCCGATCCGATCATCGGCCCCGGGGCTGATTCCCCGGCGGTCCTCCAGGACCATGTCGCGACCCCGTGCTCATCCCCGGGAATGACGGGGTCGAACGATCTCATCACTGCGGAGTAGGGGTTCACCCCGAGGGGGAAGGGGACCCGCCGCTCGGGTCATGGTCACGGCAGCGGGGTGTCGCGTCCCCATCCCTCGAGAACCCGACCCAGCAGTTCGTCGGCCTCCTCCAACCGCCAGGTCCGTCGCACGTGGGCCTGGGACACGGCGGTTGCGCCGGCGTAGAACATCTCGTACTGGAGATGCCGTCCTGCGAACTCGCTGCCGATCACGTCCCAGGCCAGCTCGTAGAGCTTGATCCGCTCCTCGGACCCGGTCCGGGGCGACTCGGCGTGGGCCACCAGGTCCGGATGGTCCAGGGCCGCGACCGACGAGGGGAGGTCGATGGCCTGGGAACTGGTCAGCTCGCGCAGCAGATGCAGGGCCCGCGGGTAGAGCTCGGCCTGACGGGCCATGGTCGTGTAGAGAAAACGCTTGTCGGGAACCATCACTCCGGAATCGTCCGGGCGGGCCCGGTACTCCGCCGCCATCACGTGGGCCTCCACCGATCCGGCCAGGGTCGCCATCTCGGCCAGGTGGGTGAGGGCCGAGGCCGAGCGCTCCGCCCCCGACACGTTGACGATGCGGTGGGCGAGTCCCAGCAGGAACCTCATCTTCACCATCAGACGTACCTGGGCCTGGAGGTTGCCCAGGGTGTGGGCGGCGGTCGTGTGGAACTGGGCCGCGGTGGCGGAGATGTCCCGATCGACGAACACCTGCTCCCACGGCACGGTGACGTTGTCGAAGACCACGACGGCATCGGTCTCGTCGAAACGGGAGGAGAAGGGGGCGTCGAACACCGACGTGACCCTCGAGTACGGCCGCCGGCAGTGGATCCGCAACCCCGGGGTGGACACCGGCAGCACGAAGGACACCGCGTGATCCTCCTGACCGGGCTGCAGGGGTGGGATGCAGGTGACCAGCACCCAGTCCGAGATCGCGGTACCGGTCCCGAGGATCTGGGCTCCGTCGACGACCAGTCCGGCGGGGGACTCGTCCACGACCCGAACCTGGGTGCGGTCTCCTCCCTC
>DRKF01000462.1 GCA_011051915.1 Acidimicrobiales bacterium
CGATCCATCAGTGCCGAGTCCGTCCCAAGGTGGCCACCCCGGGGCCGGAACCCCGGCGACGACCACGACCTCCGACGAACCGGTCCGGTGGCTCACCCCCGAGGAGGACCGGGCCTGGCGCTCGTGGATAGCCGCCTCGGCCCGGGTGTTCGGAAACATCGAGCGTGACCTCCGCCGGTCGTCAGGGCTCACCTTCGACGACTACGAGGTACTGGTTCGTCTGTCGGAAACGCCCGGACGCCGGATGAGACTCAGTCGCCTGGCCAGTGAGGTGCACCAGTCCCCCAGCCGACTGTCACAGAGACTCGACCGGCTCACCGCCAGGGGAATGGTCGATCGGGTCCGTTGCGAGGAGGACCGACGGGGGTTCTGGGCCGAGCTGACCCCCCTGGGTCTGGCCGCTCTGGAGGAGGCCGCCCCCGACCACGTGAGATCGGTGAGAGCCCATCTGATCGACCATCTGGACCCCGGGGAGATCGACAGCCTGGCCCGGATCCTCGGCCGCCTGGCCCTGGAGATCCCCAAGGACACCTGACCGAACGGCGAGGGATCCCCGGCTCAGTTGTCGATGGCTTCCTCGGAGTCGAGGGCCGACATGAGCTCGGGCCGGACGAAGAGCCAGATCGCCACCGCGGTGAGCATGACTCCGGCGATCGTGACCGTGAGCTCTGGACCGATGACGTCGGCCACAGCCCCCTGGATGAGGCCCCCGATCGGGAAGGCGGCGGTGAATCCCATTATCCGGAGAGCCATGACCCGGCCCCGCTTGGAGTCCTCCACCTGGAGCTGGACCGCGGTGTTGGTGGCCGAGACGACCGCCAGGAAACCCATGCCGGCGAAGGCCAGGGTGATCATCCCCACCGGGAAGATGCGCGACTGGCCGAAGGCGGTGACCGCAGCCCCGTACAGCACCAGCGAGTAGGCCACCAGACGTCCCCTGGGAATCACATCACCCCAGCCGCTCAGGAACGGTGCCCCCGCTATGGCCCCCACCCCGATGGAGGTGGTGAGGATGCCGTAGCCCGTCGAGCCCACGTTGTAGATGTCGCTGGCGAACACGGTCGTGAAGGCCTGGATCGGGTTGCCCAGGCCCGCCACCAGGATCACGATCAGGATCGACAGGGCGATCCCCCGGTTACGCCTGATGTAGAAGAAGGCGTCGGACATCTGGGCCAGGAGCGATCCCTGAGGCGGATGCCCCTCGATCGGCCGGGGGGGAATCGCCAGCAGAGCCCCGATGACGACCAGATACGAGATGGCATTGACCAGGAACGCCAGTCCCGGACCCACGGTGGCTATGAGGACTCCCGCGATGGCGGGGCCCAGGGCCCGGGCCGCGTTGAACTGGGTGGAGTTCAGGGTCACGGCCGACAACATGTGCTCGCGGGGTACCAGGGACGGCACGAACGACTGCCAGGCGGGGATGTTCATCCCCGCGATGACGCCGGTCAGGGTGTTGAGGGCCAACAGGGCCACCGGGCTGCGGACCCCCGATGTCCACACCAACCAGATGGCGAGGGCCACCGCAGCCATGGCCGACTGGGTGACCAGCAGGACATTGCGTCGCTCGTGACGATCGGCCAGCCACCCGCCCACCGAGCCGAAGACCGTGGCCGGCAGGAACTGGCTCATCAACGAGAAGCCCACCGCCCACAGGGCCGAACCGGTCAGCTGGTTGATGACGAAGGGGATGGTGGCCGTCTGGATCCACGACCCGGTGTTGGAGAGCAGGGCCGCGGGCCAGAACACCCGGTAGTCACGAGTGCGGAAGGCGATCATGCCGTGGGCCAGACCCTTGGCTGGGACGGCCGCGGCGCCGACGCCGGGAGGCCCGCCTACCGGGGATGGCGGGGGTGGCGGCGTCGACTTCATCAAAACGAAACTACCGGTGGGAACCCACCTAACTACCAGTCCCCACCATCTCGGGCCTCTTGGGGTCCGATTGGCCCATGCCGTCGGGGACCGCGTAGAGCAGCCGGCCGATGTGACCGATGGCGATCTGAACCGACCGCCCGATGTGACCGATGACCATCCGAACCGACCGGCAACTGCGACCGATGGCGATCGAACCGCCCGATGTGACCGATGACCATCTGAACCGGCGAGCAGTTGTGCCGATCGGACCCCACAATGGCAACCGTGCCGTGGAGCCCCGAGGGGTCCACCCGCGGCGACCCGAGTCCGGTCCTGGCGGACCGGCGAGACCCGACGACTACCAGAGGTCCCGCTCCGCCAGGACGGCGAATCCGAATCCCCTTCGGCCGTCCTCCACGCGCGGCCGAGAACCCTTCAGCGCAGACCGACGCGCCCATGGAGAAGCCCACGATCATGAAGCTCAACGTCCTCACCCGTCACGGCGCCATCGCCGCCGCCCGTCGCCGTCTGCCCCGACGCGTCCACGACCCTCTCACCCGCGCCGTCCTGCTCTTCTCGGGGGCGGGGATCATCGGTCTGGCCGTCGCCATGCTGGTCCACGCCCGCCTGGGCCTGGCTCCCTTCGACGTGCTGGTCTCCTCGGTGAGCTCCCACAGTGGACTGTCCATGGGCCAGTCCGCCTGGATGATCAGCGGCTCTCTCTACCTGGTGTCGACCCTCCTGGGGCGTAGACCCTCGCTCGTGAGCCTGGCCTTCATCACCGCGACGGGACTGGCGGTGGACACGATGATTCCCCTGGTGGCAGATCTCGACGCCATGCCCCTGAGGATCGGCGCCATGGTCACCGGGGTGGCGCTGCTCTCGCTGGGAGTCGCCATGGTGGTGCACAGCTCGGCCACCGGAGGCTCGTTCGAGCTGCTCATGAAGGCCGGCCAGGACCGGGGTCTGCGGCCGGCCCGGGTCCGCATGTTCCTGGAGTCCTCAGCCCTTCTGACCGGCACCCTCACCGGCGGCGCCTTCGGCGTGGGAACCGTGGTCGTGGCCCTGTCTATGGGGCACCTGATGCAGTTCTGGCTGGCGGTACTGGACCGCTCGAGTCGCGCCCGGGGGGTGAGGGTTCTGGTGCCCGTGGCCCGCTGACTCCTGACACCGGGTTCCATCGGAGACCCTCGGGACCTTCAGCTGACGAGCCCCCAGAGCTCACTCTTCCTCAGCTCCCACTCCTCGGCGGTCATGGCGTAACGGACGTGGTCCTCCCAGCGACCGTCGATCTTCAGCATTCGCAGGGCCGTACCCTCCTCGCGGATCCCGAGTTTCTCCACGACTCTCCGGCTGGAGCGGTTGATCGGAATGATCCCGATCTCGATGCGGTGGAGCTCCAGATCCTCGAAGGCGAAGCCGAGCACCGCCACCAGTCCCTCGGGCACCAGGCCCCGTCCCGCCCAGCGCTCGTCGATCCAGTAGCCCACCGTTCCCGACTGGAAGGGACCTCGCTGGATGCTGGAGATGTTGATCATTCCCACGAAAAGGGACCGGGGCTTCTTCACGAAAAGGCCGAAGGAGTGGCCGGTGCCCATCCTGGCCTCGCGCTCGCGGGCGGCGCAGCGGGCGGCGAAGGCCCTCGGGTCACGTCCGGGATCGGGGGCGCCGGGAGGCCGGCGGGGCTCCCAACGGGTCAACCACTCCCCCGAGCCGACACGGACACTGCTCCACTGGGGAAAGTCGGACGGAGTGAGGGGCCGCAGGGTGAGCCGGGGGGTCTCCAGTTCGGTCACCAGGGAACGCCTTCGGGGTCGAGAAGTGACGCCACCATCCCGTCCAGGATGTCGTGTTCGGAAATCAGGCACGAGTCGAAGTCCAGGAATCGCATGACCCCCACCAGTATCGCCGCTCCGGCCACGATGACATCGGCCCGACCGGGCTCCAGACCGGGATTGTGCAGACGGGTGGCGAGAGACTCCGTGGCCAGGGTCCGGAAGACATCCTCGGCCGCCTCCCGGGTGAGTACGAATCCCTCTATCCGCTCCGGGTCGTAGGGGTCGAGACCGATCTCGACCGCGGCGATGGTCGTGGCCGTCCCGGCCACCGCGACCATGGTCGACGCCTCCCTGACCCCGGGCACCTTGGCCACGACCTCGTCCATGTGCACCTTGAGGACCTGCAACAGGTTGGACAGTTCCGAGGCATGAGGGGGGTCGTGGAGCAGGAACCTCTCGGTGAAGCGGACCGAACCCATCTGGGTCGAGTACACGCCGCTACAGGAGTCGGAGCCGACGGAGAACTCCGTCGAGCCTCCGCCGATGTCCAGAACCAGAAAGGGGCCGTCGGCACCGTCAAGGCTCCGAGTCGCTCCCGTGAACGTCAGACAACCCTCGGCATCGCCACTGAGGAGTTCGGGCCGGACACCCAGGGCGGCCTCGGCCCGGTCGAAGAACTCAGCGGAGTTGCTCGCGTCACGGGCCGCCGAGGTGGCGGTGGCCCGCACCCGTTCGACGCCGTGTCGGGTGATGAGGACACGGAACTCCCCCAGGGCCTCCTCCACCCGCCCTATCGCCTCGGGTGCCAGGGTCCCCCTCTGCTCCAGGCCCCGTCCCAGACCGGTGATCCGCGAGATCCGTACCCTGTCGGTCCGACCGTCGGAGATCAACAGCCGGGTGGTGTTGGTTCCGCAGTCCACCGCCGCCACCGTTCCAGTCATCGTCACCCCTCCCCCGCCGATCTCCCTGATTCCGAACCGGGTCCCGGCCTCTGCCGGGAGAGTCGATCGGCCACCCACCTTCCCACGGGATCGGGGCCACCGGCCAGATACCACGCATAGTGGGCGTGGAGACACTTGACCCCCGTTCGGGTACCCCCCACCCCACCGCGGGGCCGGGGGCCGGTGTGGTCGGGAGGAAGCAACCGATCACGTTGTTCGGCGTAGAGTCGGTGAGCCCACTCGAGCCGCTCGGGATCGACCTCCCGTTCGGCCCGGCGCACACCACCCTCGGACTCGATCCGACCCACCTCGGCCCGAGCGGCGGCACCGACGAGCCAGAATCGGGTCGGCATCGGTGTGCCGTCGTCGAGGAGGGGTTCGTTCTCGATGACGACCGGGGTCCCGTCGGAGTCGCGCACCACGACGCGGAAACCGCACCTCGGCTTCCGTCCGAGGAGGGCGGTCACCATCTCCAGGTCAGCGATGTGACCTGGGGTTTCGTCTGCCGGAGGCGAACTTTCCACCACCGGAGACTACCCGCCTGATTCTGTCCGGACTTTGTGCTGTTTCTGAAGGTTTCGGACCATCGTTAACTTGATATCGGAATCGGTCGTACCGATGTGGACAGGGTGACGGACATCGGTACGCGCGTGCGTAGACAGCTGGGCGACATACTGATCGCCAACGGTGTCATCACCATGGAGCAGTTGAAGACCGCCCTGGAGGAGCAACGGCGCACCAAGCGGCGTCTGGGCGAGGTGATGCTCTCCCTGGGCATCCTGTTCCCGACCGATCTCCACAAGGCCCTGGCCGAACAGCAGGACATCGAGGCTCTGGACCTCGAGGTGACCCCTCCCGACCCCGAATTCGCCAAGATCCTGCCCGAGCCCCTGGCTCGACGTATCGGGGCCGTGGCGATGGGCGAACAGGACGGCAAGCTCAAGGTCGCCATGGCCGAGCCGTTCAACGTGTTCGCCATCGACGATCTGAGGGCCGCGACCGGGCAGAGAATCCTGCCCGCCCTGGCCGACCCGTCCCAGATCGAGCGGGCCCTCAGCATCGTCTACGAGGACGGCAAGGCCGAATCGGCGGTGGCCGCCGCCGCCGAGGCCGCCGGGGGCTCGAACGAAAGCAACCGCCTGTCGGACATGACGGAGATCGCCGACGACGGTCCGATCGTCAAGTTCATCAACCTGCTACTGAAGCGGGCCATCCAGGATCGGGCGTCGGACATCCACGTCGAGGCCGCCCCCGACGGTCTCCGGATCCGGTTCCGGGTGGACGGTGTGCTCCGCGACGTCATGAAGTCGCCCAAGTCGGTCCAGAGCGGGGTGCTGTCCCGCCTCAAGATCATGGCCGAGATGGACATCGCCGAGAAGAGAGTGCCCCAGGACGGCCGTACCACGATGAAGATGGGCAACCGTACCGTCGACCTCCGCGTGGTCACCGTTCCCACCGTGTACGGCGAGTCGGTCGTGCTCAGGATTCTCGACCAGGGGTCCACCAAGCTCGAGATAGCCCAGCTCGGATTCCACCCCCAGGCTCTCGAGAGATTCCAGTCCGCCTACAACAAGCCCGCCGGCGGCATCCTGGTGACCGGACCGACCGGTTCGGGAAAGACCACGACCCTCTACTCCACCCTCAACGAACTCAACGACGAGTCCCGGGCCATCGTGACCGTGGAGGATCCGGTGGAGTACAAGATCAAGGGTCTCAAGCAGATGCAGATGAACGCCAAGGCCGGGCTGACCTTCGCCTCCTCGCTGCGGGCCATCCTCCGTGCCGACCCCGATGTGGTCCTGGTGGGTGAGATCCGCGACCTCGAGACGGCCCAGATCGCGGCCGAGGCGGCTCTGACCGGCCACCTGGTGCTGTCGACCCTGCACACCAACGACTCGGCGTCCACCCCCCTGCGTCTCCTGGAGATGGGTGTGGAGCCCTTCATGGTCACCGCCGCCATCACCTGCATCGTGGCCCAGAGGCTGGCTCGCCGCCTCTGCCCCGACTGTTCGGTTCCCGACGATCCCGATCCCGCCGTGCTGAGCAAGGCCGGCTGGTCAGACGAGCTGCTGGAACGAACCGACATCGCCCGGGCCCAGTGGCGGAAGCCGGTGGGCTGCGCCAAGTGCAACCACTCCGGCTTCCGGGGCCGATTCGGGGTACACGAGGTGATGCTCATGTCCCCCGAGATCCAGCAGATGGTCCTGAACCGGGCGGCGGCCGTCGACATCCAGGCTCAGGCCGTGGCCGACGGCATGCTGACCCTCCGCCAGGACGGCCTGCTCAAGGCCGCCCACGGGCTGACCACCGTCCAGGAACTCGGCCGCTCCGTGGCCTGATCTCCCCCCGGGCCGACGTCAGTCCTCGAGAATCTGGTCGGCCAGAGCCTGGGCCAGGAGGCGGGCCTTGGCCCGGCGCCGGCGAAGCAGCCACAGAACCACCAACACGATGAGTACCGGCGCCAGCCGCTTGAGAACCGGAGCCCCGGCGGTGTCCAGGAGATCGACGGGCTGGGCCTCAGGCATCTCGATGCGACGGGGGCCCGAGGGTGCCTCGGCCGTCTCCTCCGCAGGAGCCGCCTCGGGTGTGACCCCTTCGGCCGCGGGGGACGAGGCGGCGGCCTCCTCGGCCGCGATCACGTCGGCCAGTTTCTTCTCGAGACAGTCGGAGAACTGGGCCAGGATCTTCTCGCTGACATCGGCCATCACCCCCCGACCGAACTGGGCGACCTTGCCGGTGACCTTCAGGTCGGTGTCGATCACCACCGCGGTGCCGTCGCCGTCAGGGGTGAGCTGGGCGGTGACCTCGGCGCTGGCGTTGCCGGCCCCACGGGTGTCGCGACCCTTGGCGTCGATCACGGCCTTGTAGTTCTCGCCGTCCCGCTCGAGGAACTTGGCCTCACCCTTGTACTGGGCGGTGATGGGCCCGACCTTGATCTTCACCGACCCGCGGAAGGTGTCACCCTCGATCTCGGTGAGTTGGGCCCCGGGCATGCACGGGGCGATGAACTCGATGTCCGTGAGGGTCCTCCACGTGATGTCGATCGGTGCGTCCACCCGGAACTCATTGGTCAGCTGCATGGCGCAGATCCTCCACGGTGTCGATGTCGAAAGGGTGACCCTCGCAGGGTACCCGAGCCACCAGGTCGGGCCTCTGCCGGATCAGGTGTCGAGCCCCGAAATCCCCCCTCTCGGGCAGCAGATCCCAGACCTCCCGGGAGAGTTTCACCGGATTCCGGCCCGGCACTCGGTACTCGGCCACCACGATGGGAGAGCGGACAGCGCCCACCGCCCGCCACGCCGAGGC
>DRKF01000463.1 GCA_011051915.1 Acidimicrobiales bacterium
CGGATTGAGTGACAGGCGAGCGACCTTGCGCCTCATCTCCCAGGCCTCGAACCGGTCGAACAGGCGCCACCGGAGCCCCCACTCGACCACTCGGGTGACGACTCCGGGTCGGGTGTCGAGTTCGTGGGTGTGGTTCCAGTCGCCGGCGGAGTTGGGAATGAACTCGTCGGTCCACCGGTTCCGCTCCCTCAACTCCGCCCACAGTTCCGGGTTCACCAGGGGAATGCTCTGCACGATCTCGCGGGCCACGTACAGGGATCTGTCGTCGAAGGTCAGCGAATCCTCGGCGACGAGGTAGTTGGGGCAGACGTCGTCGCCGAAGATCCGGGCCACCCTCACCAGGGCGACGACCATCAGGCGGGCGGTCCACAACCTTCGGGGGGACGTCACGATGAAGTAGTCGATGTCGTCGTGATCGGCCACGCTGTCGCAGGCCAGACCTCCGGTGACGGCCACCATCCGCACGAAGGGCACCCGGCCCATGAGGCGGGCCCATCTCTCGGCCCGGGGCCACATGCGGGTGGCGCGGGCCACCCGCTCGGCGTGTACCGCCAGCACCTCCTCCCTTCCCGGCAGATGCACCAGCGCACCCTCGTCCCCCGAGGCCAGCCGCCCCGCCGCCTCCAGACGGTCCACGACCTCGTCCACCTGGCGGGGCGGGGCCGGGCACCCGATGAGGAACCGGTGCAGGTCCCGTCGGTCGACCGGGAAGTCGAACACGTCGGAGTACGCGACGGTGGCGATGACCGCCTCATCGAGGTCGGGCCCCACGCCGGTCACCGGCTGCCCCATGTCATCCACTCCGTTCTCCCGACAGGATCGGTTCGGTCGAGGGGGGTCGGACCGCCGTTGCGGCGGCCAACCCGCGTAGCGCGGTCACGAATCGTCGCTCCCCCATGTCGCGGGCGTGGTTCACCATGGCCGGGCGGTCCCACGCCCTCACCGTGGCCTCCCGGACCGCGGCCGCGAACCGGCCCACATCCCATTCGGGCACGAGGATGCCGTTGACCCCGGGTCGGACATGGTCGAGGAACCCTCCCTCGGCCGGCACCACGACCGGAACCCCGAAGCCGGCCGCTTCGAGAGGAGTCAGCCCGAAGTCCTCCTGAGCGGTGCTCACGACCACCGAGCAGTTCCGGTAGGCCCACCTCAGCCGGTCGTCGGCCACCCGCCCCACCAGCTCGAGGTTGGCGGGGGCCGTCCGGCCGAGAACTCCGCGCATGGGTCCCTCACCGATCAACAGGAAGTGGCGGTCGGGCAGGGCCCGGGCCACCGACACCAGTCGGTCGAGCCTCTTGTGGCCGACCAGGCGGGAGATGCACAGCACGAAACCCGGACGGATCCCCGGCAGGGGTCGGGACCGTCCCCCGGCATCCAGGGTTCCCGCCGGGGCCACGACCCGGGCGTCGATTCCGTAGACCCGGTCGATCATGGCTGCCGTGGTGGTCGAGTTGGCCACCACTGTCTCCGCTCCCAGCATCGCCCGGCGGTCCCGCCTCCTGAGACTCGGACCCAGGAGCCGCAGGACGGTCCGGGCCGAGCGCCCGAACCCGCCGACGTAGGGCTCGGGTCGGTGCAGCCAGCGGGCCGGATGGTGGCAGTACACGATCCTCGGGGCGTCACCACCGACCATGTGGGCCCACCCGCTGGAGCTGCACACGATCACGTCGGCGTCCGGAGCGAGTGCGGAGAACGCCCCGGCCAGTACGGGCAGGGCCCGCCTGTGGTCACGTCGCAGGAAGCCGAAACGGTTCAACCCCAGGGGGCGGACGTCGAGCCGGGCGAACTCCGGGAAGGTGCCGGCCGGGTCGTAGAGAGCGGTGTGTATCGCCGCCCCGGGAAAGGCCCGGCTCATCGCCAGCACCACCCGCTCGGCCCCGCCCATCTGGGTCAGGTAGTCGTGGACTATCGCCACCCGTGGCTCCTTCACGTTCCGTCCCCCAGGAGAAGGGCCAGAACCTCGTCCAGCCGGGCTCCCACGGTCGGCAGGTCGGGTGCCGCCCACTCGGACCCGTCCAGCCCGTCGGCCACGATTCCGACCACCACGGCCTCGGCCCGGCGGTGAGTGGCCACGGCGAACAGCGATGCCGCCTCCATCTCCACCACCCGGGCGTTGCTCGACACCGCGATGTCCCTGAGGTCGGCCGTGGTGAGGAAGGGGACGGCCACGGTCCAGCTGCGGACGACGTCCACGTGACCCAGACCGGTACCGGGGCCGGCCAGGCGGGCGGCGACATCGGCCGCCAGTTCGGCCGATCCCTCCACGATCGGACCCTGCCCGTAGGCCGCGGCGGGGCCCTCGGTCGCCAGGGCCGAGTCCACCACCACCACGTCTCCCGGACCGTACCCGGGGATCAGCGATCCGCAGGAACCCACCAGGACGATTCGCTCGGTTCCGGCCTCGAACACCAGCTCGGCCAGGGACGCCATGGCCGCCCCACCCATCAACGGTGTGGTCAGATGGCCACGGCGCCCGCCCGGATTCCGGAGCTTCCCCCACGGAGTGGACACCGACCGCCGCTCGGATCTGCGCAGGCGGTTCCACTGCGAAGTACGCGCCGGTCCGATGCTGATGGTCAGCTCGGCCGGCCAGGACTCCCGGTCCACGAGGCCGGCGTCCTCCAGGAATGAGAGATAGTCGCCGGGCCGGAGTATCGGGCGGTCACCGCCGTGGGAGACACTCATGTCCGATCCCCCTTTGCCGGCCTCGACTTCGCCGGCCTCGACTTCGCGGACCGCAGCGCCCCGAGGGAGGTCGCGAGTCTCGCCCCCAGAGCCTCGCGAACCGAAGGCGACCGGCCGTGTCCGGCGTGCCTGGCCAGGGTCCGGTTGGCGTGCCGCAGCCCCCGGGAGGACCAGTCGACGTCATCGGTCCGGCTCAGGTGGACCGAGCCTCCGGCACAGTCGTGGATCACGTTCGCCTCCAGCGGCCGCATTGACTCCCCCCACGAACCCGCCGACCTCGAGGCGGGACGGGTGGTGAGGATCCACTCGGTCCGGACCTCGGCCCGGGTTCGCAGAGCCCACAGATCGACCGTGAGATCACCCCCGGTCAGTTCCGCCACCCGGGCCGAACGTCGCAGCAGACTGCCCAACTGGATCTCCTGCCAGGCGTCGTAGCCCACCCAGGTACCCTCCTCGGGCAGGCGGGGCCCGGAACACGCCTCGGCGACGGGAGTCTGGAACCAGTCGGTGGCCCGGTCGAAGTGGGTTCCGGCGTCACCGTGGTTCGTGGCGTGGGACCAGCGGGGGAAGACGAACGTCCGACCCGACTGCGCCAGCCACCGGGTCATGGTCGGGAACCACTCGTCGGGTCCGAACCGGTCGAACACCGCCGGCAGTTCCCAACCGGGGTTCGACCGCACAACCGGCATCCCGGTGTCCCTCCACCGCTCGAAGCTCGCCCACCACTCGGGATGCATGACCACTCCGTGGAACCACGCCACCGACACCGCGAAGGCGTCGCTTCCGTCGACGAGAGGCTGGAACGGCAGGTGGCGGATCCCGTGGAACCACAGCGAGTTGAGCGATACTCCCCCCACCCGGGCCGACCCTCCGTAGGCGTCGAGTGCCGCCCGGGACCAGGTCTCGAAGCCGGGTCCCACGACCAGATCGTCCTCGAGCATGACGATCGGGCCGATCTCCGAGGTCATGGCCCCCACCCGTCCGAAGTGGCCGACCAGACCCAACGGACGGTCGGCGATGCGGACCTCGGTCGGGCCCGGCCATCCGGAGAACCGCCGGGCCACAGCCGTGACATCGGCCTGGTTCGGGCCACCGGGGTCCACGGAGATGACCAGAGGGGTCCGCCGGTCGGATCCGGCCCGACTCAGGCTGTCGAGCAGGCGGGCCAGGGAACGGGGCCGGTCGTGGGCCAGCACCACGACGGTGAGGTCGCGATCAGACATCGGCCGCCACCGCCGTCCTGCGGTCGACCGACCACCAGAGCCCACCAGTCAGCCAGAACAGCCCACCGGTGGCGCTGAACGGCAGCAGCCACTCGACCACCGACCAGCCCACCAGCACGGCCGCCGTTCCCACCAGCCAGACATGGTGATTCGCCACCAACCCGTTGCGGACGGCGGCGGCCATCGAGACCACGGTGAGGGCGACGAGCAGGGGGAGCACCAACCCACCGGGGACTCCCCAGTCGGCGAGCGACTCCAGCACGAGATCGTGGGCGTGGACCACCCTCTGGCTGTCCGGCCCCAGGCGGGCGGTGGCCACGGAACCGAAACCGCTGGTGCCCACACCCGTCAGCGGCCGACCGGCCCACACCGCCAGTGCCTCCCGCCAGATCCGGGGTCGGGACACCTCGGCGGCGCGACGGGGCGTCGGCTGCGAGGCGGAAGCACCCGCCGGTACCCGATCGGCGGTGACGGTCACCGCGGTGACGAAACGCGAGCCGGTGGACTCCGCGAACCACACCTCACGGTCGATCACCAGATCCCAGACCGCCACGTAGCTTCCCGCTGGAACCGGTGCGACCAGGTTCACCTCGATGTCCACGGTTCGCCCCGGGCCGATCTCCCGGGCCAGGGGGTGGGTCTCGGTGGCGAACTGGGTAGCCCCGTCCGGGCTCTGCCAGCGGATCCCCAGTTGGACACTGTCCGCTCCCCCGGTGGACCAGGTGTCCGATCCGGGATTGGTGACCGTCACCCGCACGGTCTCCGGTGAGGTTCCCAGTGTGAGGGCCCCGGGGGCGTCCACGGTGACCGCGTAGAACCCGTCGTTGCCGGGGTGGAGGATACGGGTACGCCAGTGGGGGTCCGTCAGGACCACCGCCAGGATCACCGCCGCCACCAGGCCCGCCGCCGTCCACCAGCGCCGGGACATCTCCCGAGCGCCCACCGCGGCGACGACCAGAGCCGCCACGGGCAGGAGCAGCACCGGCCGGCTGTAGGTGAGACCGGCGGCCAGGGCCACCGTGGCCACCGTGATCCCCCACCTGAGGGGAATGGTGGCCTTCACCGGTGTGGTCGCGACGACGGCCGGCAGCCCGGCGGCGAGAAACACGGCGGCCAGATTGGCGTGGGGGAAGGGTCGGGTGAGTCGTGGGTCCAGACCCAACCGGGTGGGCGAACCCCGGAGCCATGAGGTGAGGGGCGCCTCACCACCTGAGGCCATGGCCCACAACCCGACGACCGCCGCCACGACGACACCTGTCGCCAGGGCTCTGGTGAGGAGCATCATGTCCTCGCGACTTCGAACGGCCCCGGCGGCCACCGCGGCGACGGCCAGACCGAGTCCGAATCGGAAACCCATGGCCACCATCGTCTGCCGGTCGCCACTGCTCAGCAGCGGTGACACCGCCAGGACCACCGCGAACAGCAGTGCCGTGACCCGGACCGCACGTGGTACCGGCGGCGAATCGCCCCTTCCCGGACGGGAACGGCGCCCGAGGGTCCCCGCCACGAATGAGGCGACCACGGCCAGTTCCAGGATCTGACCGAGTCTGAGGTCGACGGGCCCCACCGACAACCAGACCGCCTCCGGTTCGAACGGCAACAGGACGGCCCACAGAGCCAGCAACCGGACCGTCGCCACCCTGGAGTCGGCGGGCCCCGGCCCGATCCTCCGTCGGGTTCGGGTCGGAGCCGGTACCACCGCTGTCACCGTCCCCTCCTCACGAACCGGTGAGGAACAGCAGCGACCATGAACAGAGCCGAGGCGGTCATGGCCAGTTCGCTTCCGGCCAGGAGCCAGAGGCCGCCGACCACACCGAGCGCCGACAGAACCGGGCCACCCGTCACCATCACCATCATCGCCACCACGGCTGTGGACCACCACACCGCGACGGCCCGGTCGGTGCCGAACAACCTGAGGGTCACCGGCATCCTCCAGACCAGGGGGGCCACGGCCAGGGCGGCGGGAATCAACCACACGACATCGACCGTGAACCCGTACAACCGGCCCACCACCGCGAACAGAACGGCCAGAACAGAGATCACCGGAGCGGCCACCAGCAACGCCTGGGACCGGGCGAATGCCAGCACCGAGGGTGTTCTCAGCCGGTGCAGCGCCGCGGCGTGGGGTCGGTGCAGCAGGGCGACCGCGGTCCGGGCCATCTGGATGAGGTTCGCCAGGACGCTGAACACCGCCAGGGGGGCGGGATCCAGGGCGGCGGCGGCCAGAACCACGGCCCCCCGGCTCTGGCCGTAGCCGGCCAGGGCGGCCCCGGCCAGGGGCGAGTCCACCCTCAGCCGGTCGATTCCGGTCCGGCACGCCACCGGCCGGGGCTTCGCCGCCTGCGTCGTCCACCACAGCATC
>DRKF01000464.1 GCA_011051915.1 Acidimicrobiales bacterium
CCGAACAGGAACGCCACCAGCCAGAGTGCGGGTCCCGACAGGAACAGCATCGCCGCTCCGCAGACGGTCAGGAGCAGAAAGCCGATGCGGATGGTGTGGGTCCGGCCCACGGCATCGGACACCCGTCCGAACGTCACCCCGCCGAAGATGGTGGCGAAACCCATCACCGAGAAGATGGCGGTGGCTCCGGTGGTGGAGAAGCCGCGGTCGTCCTCGAGCATGGTCACCACGTAGGTGAGCACGATCACGTAGCCCAGGCCGAAGGCGGTGTAGGAGGCGGTGAGGGGGACCCATCCCCGGACGGACCGTAGTGAGGAGAACCGCACCGGTCTCCCGGCCGGGTCGCCGGTGGACAGTGGGGCGACCCAGCGGGTCACGGCGGCGAGGGTGATGAGGGCTATGGCCGCCTCCACCCCCCACGGGGGCCGCCAGGACTGGTCACCGGTGAACTGGCGCATCAGCGCGATGCCCTGGGTGGAGAAGAAGATGCCCAGGCCTATGCCCATGCCGACCATCCCCACGGCCAGGCCCCTCTTGGCCGGTGGGGCGAGTTCGGCGGCGAGGATCGGGGCCGGTACCCAGATGGCGGCGCCGCCCAGCCCGGCCAGCACCTGACCTCCGAACAGCACCCAGAAGCCGGGGGCCAGGGCCAGAACGGTGAGCCCCAGGGCGCTGGAGGCCAGCCCCATCTGCACCATGCGGGCCGGTCGCAGCTTCTTGGAGGCCAGGGTGACCAGCAGGGTGCCCGCCAGGTAGGCGCCCACATTGGCGAACCCGAGCCATCCGGCGGTGGTGTTGTCGCCGCCGAGCAGCGTGTCGCGGACCGCGGGGAGTACGACCGCCCAGGTGAACCGGCCGAACGCCTGGGCCACGGCGGCGGCCAGCATCAGCAGGGGGAGGGTGGTGCGCAGGGCCCCCTCGGGAGCGGTGCGGGTGGAGGTCACGTCTGAAGGGGGAGCACGGTGCGGGCCACCCCTTCCAGTTCGGAGTGCCAGTCGTCGGGTTCCCCGATGGGGACCGGTACGAATTTCGACGCCCCGAGGGCGGTGAACTCCTCGATACGACGGGCCAGACCGTCCCATCCGGCGGCGACCACCTCGAAGGGCTCCACCCCCGGTGCTCTCCTGTCCAGCAGCTTGCGCACCGGGGCGGGGAGTTCGGTGTCACCTCCCGGCCCAAGGGTGTAGGGGATGAGCGCCCCGAAGTGCTCGGGGTCGATCCGGCGCCCGTTCTCGGCCGCGGTCAGCTCGATCCGTTCCCATCCGTCGCGGGCCTGGGCAGGGGTGCAGAAGCTGGGCAGCCAGCCGTCGCCGAGGCGCCCCACCCTTCTCAGCTCGCTGGGGGCCGCTCCCCCCAGCCAGACGTCGAGGGCGCCGTCGGTGGGAGGGGGACCCACCCTGAGGTCGTGGTAGGTGAAATGCGGCCCCTGGTGGTCGACGTGCTCACCGTTCCAGATACGGCGGACCACCGCGAGGGACTCGTCGAAGATCGCGGCCCGCTCGGTGCGCTCCACCCCGAAGGCCATCTGCTCGTGCCGGTCGGCGATGCCCAGACCGAACGCGGGGAGCAGCCGGCCGCCGGACAGACGGTCGAGGCTGGCCAACTCCTTGGCGACCAGGGCCGGATTGCGCCCGGGCAGGACCATGACGCTCATCCCCAGCTTCAGCCTGCGGGTCCGTCCGGCGGCGTAGGCCAGGCCCACGACAGGATCGGGGCAGTCGGCGCCGATGCGTTCGCTCAGCCACAGGGAGTCGAATCCGAGACTCTCCAGGGCGTCGACGAAGGGATCGAACCGGACGGGATCGTTGGTGAACGTCCTGGTGCCGAGCCCGTATCCGATCCTGATCTTCACGTGAGGCAGGCTAGAGGGAACCACGGTCCTCGGTATGGACCGGAAAGGGGAACAATGGTTCTTTCGCGGATCGACCATCTGGTGTGGGCCGTCGACGACCTGGACGGGGCCTGCGGCCGCATCGAGGAGGAGTGGGGGGTCCGTCCGGTGTTCGGGGGCCGTCACGAGGGTCGCGGCACCCACAACGCCCTGCTGTCACTGGGAGGCACCACCTATCTGGAGGTGATAGCGCCCGACCCCGGCCAGGAGGATCCGGATTTCCCCCGACCCTTCGGTCTCGGTCTGGACCTCCCCCTTCCGGTGCTGGCCTCCTTCGCGGTGACCACGCCGGATCTGGTCCGTAGGGTCGGGGAACTGAGGACGCAGGGTTACGACCCGGGGGAACCCCTGGCGATGTCCCGTACCCGTCCCGACGGGGTGAGGCTGGACTGGACCCTCACCTTCCCTCCCGAGCCGGAGATCTCGCCCCGTGGTGAGTTGATCGCGGGGGTTCCGTTCCTGATCGACTGGGGGTCCACACCCTCACCGGCCCTGAGTGCTCCCCGGGGGTGTTCGCTGGTGTCCCTGGCCGTCCACCGCAGCAACTCCGCCGAGGCCCTTCGTCTGGAGAGGGTGCTGGCACTGCTCGACTGCGGCGTGGAGGTGATTCCCTCCGATCGGGACGCCGTGGAGGCGGTGATCGACACCCCCGGGGGGCGCATGTCGCTGGCATGAGGCGGGCCCGGAGCCCCGTTGCAGGTTGGTGACGATCCTTCTTCGGGCGCGACCTGCCCTCGGGTGACCCGTCGGGGTTGGTATGGGACTAGTGTTGCCGGGGCCACGCAGCGTGACTCATCCGGCGCTGTCCGGGACGCCATTTCATGACCCTTCGTCACAAACTCCTGCTCAGCCTGCTTGCGTTGCTCCTACCCCTGGTGGGTCTGGGGGCGGTGGCCTACGTCGTCACCCGGGACTCGCTGCAGGACCAGGCCCGTCGGGAGGTGTCACGGCTGTCCACCGACCGGGCCGAGGTCATGACCGGGCTGACCGGTATCGCCGAATCGGAGCTGTCCTCCATCGCCGGGTGGCCCGACCTGGTGCTGGCCCATGAAACCGCCCTGCGCTCCGGTGACCGGGCTCCCCTGGAGGCGGCCATGACGGCGGTGTCCACCTGGTGGTCCGGCTTCGAGGACCTGGCGGTAATCGAACCCGACGGCCGGGTCTCGGTGGCTTCGTCACCGGGGGCCGGCAGTCATCTCGATGCCGGCCTGGTGGAACTGGCCCGTTCGCGGGGCAGAGCCGCCGGACTGATCTTCGAGAGTCCCGACGGGCCCCGCTTCAGCGTCGTGCAACCGCTCGGCGGCGACCGTGAGGGGGCTCTGGTGGTGGGAGAGGTGTCCGCCGACTTCCTCCTGGGTCCGGTTCTGGCGCCGACGGGTTCGGAGGACACCGAGGTGGCGGTGATCGACACCTCCGACGAAGGGCTCCGGATCTACCGCTCCCGTCCGGACCGGGGGGACATCGGGTCGACGACCGGCGAGGGGGGCGGATCCGCAGCGGTCCCGCCCCCGATCACGATGGGTTCCGACCGAGCGGTCCCCGAGACGGTCCTGGCCGCGGTCTCGGGCCGCACCGGGGCTCCGTTGAGCGGGCTGGGCGTCTCGGGTCGGGAGGTGTTCGCCCAGGCCGTCGACGTCCCCGACACCACCTGGGTGGTGCTGGCCGAGGAGGACCGGATGGCGGTCCTCGCCCCCCTGGTCTCGATCCGCAACGCGGTGATCGCCGCCGCCGCTCTGGCCGCGGCTCTCGGAGTGCTGTTGTCGTGGCTGCTGGGTCGCCAACTGGCCCGTCGTCTCTCCCGTATCCGCGATGCCGCCGACGCCATCGGCGAGGGAGACCTCACCCGGCGTTCGGGACTGCGCAGCGGTGACGAGGTGGGTCGACTGTCCGAGACGTTCGATCGCATGGCCGACACCCTCGCCAGCGACGTGCAGCGACAGCGGCAGGTGGAGACCCAGCTGGCCCACCAGGCCCTGCACGACTCGCTGACCGGGCTGGCGAACCGGGCCAAGTTCATGGACCGACTCCAGGACGCCCTGGCCCGATCGAGTCGCAGCGGCTCCCCGGTGGCGGTGCTGTTCTGCGATCTCGACAACCTCAAGGCGGTCAACGACCGTATGGGCCACACGGCCGGGGACGATCTGCTCATCGGTATCTCCGAGAGGTTCCGTAGATCGGTCCGTCCCAGCGACACCGTGGCCCGTTTCGGTGGAGACGAGTTCGTGGTGTTGTGCTCGGAGATGGCCGAACCCGAGGACGCCACGGTCGTCGCCCAGAGGCTGTGCCGGGCCCTCGAGGAGCCCTTCGTCATCTCCGGCCAGCAGGTCAACACCTCGGCCAGCATCGGTATCGCGGTCGGAAGCGGAGCCGCTTCGACCCCCGAGGACCTGGTCCAGGACGCCGACGTGGCCATGTACCGCGCCAAGGAGGGCGGCAAGGGTCGCTACGTACTGCACTCGGAGTCGGTGGCCGATCGCACCGAGCGGCGGGAGCGGTCCCGGGCCGAGGCCCAGCGGGCTCTGGAGGGTGGTCAGCTCCGCCTCGAGTACCAGCCGATCATCGACATCGCGGCGGGGAGCGTCGCCGGGGTCGAGGCCCTGGTCCGCTGGGACCATCCCGACCGCGGAACCCTGGCCCCGGCCGAGATCCTGGCCCAGTTCGGTGATGCCGGTCTGGTTCCCGATCTCGACCGCTGGGTGATCACCGCCGCCGTGGAGCAGCTGGCGCAGTGGGGCGACGAACTCGGTGAGGACTCCCCGGCCTCGGTGAGTGTCAATCTGGGCTCCGACACGGTGCGCTCGGGCGATCTCGGTGACCGGGTGGCGGGGGCCCTGGCCGAGGCCGGTCTCGACGCCGAACGCTTCTCCGTGGAGGTGTCGGAGTCGGCCATAAACGACGATCCGGTGGCCGCCACCGTCGCTCTCGACGATCTCCACCGCATCGGTGTCCGCATCGCGATGGACGACTTCGGTACCGGGCACACCTCTGTGGAACGGCTGGGTCGGTACCCCATCGACACCCTCAAGATCGACGGATCGCTGGTCGCCACCCTGGATCTTCCCGGAGGTGACGACTCGGCCCTGGTGGCCTCATTGTCGCTGGCCCGGGCCATGGGCCTGAGGGTGGTGGCCGAGCAGGTGGAGACCGTGGCCCAGGTTCGGGCCCTGGAAACCCTCGGGTTCGATCTGGCCCAGGGCAACCTGTTCTGCGGGCCTCTCGACCCCGGTGGTCTCGCCCAGTGGATGACTCTGGGCGAGGTGCCCGGCCTCGGGGAGACCCGTTGAGACCGACCCGGTTCGGGCGGTTGGCCCTCCGGCTGGTCCTGGCACTGCTGCTGGCGGTCCCGACCCTGGTCGTGGCTCAGATCGCCACCGCCGGCCCCGGTGCCGCGACCGTGCTGCGGATCGCCGAGCCGCCGGTGCAGACGGTGCAGGTGGGTCGGGCCCTGATCTTCGAACCTCCGGTAACCGGTGGGAATCCCTCTGTGACCTGGGACCGCCTTCCGGAGGGGGCGCGGGTGGCCGGTCCGGGTGGACTTCTCCTGTGGCGACCCTCCGCCGGGCAGGTCGGCCGTCACCGGCTGCGCTACGTGGTGGACACCGGACGCCACCGGGTGTCCATGACGGTCACCGTCGACGTGCACCACCCGTACCGTCCCTACGACCTGGTGGCCATGGGGGATTCCGTGGCCTCCGGTCACGGACTGCAGCGTGGCGACTACCTCGGTCTCGATTCCTGCTGGCGGGCGGCGCAGGCGTCCTACCCCGGTCGGGTCTTCGCCGCCCTCGTCGCCGGGTGGGAATCCGACCCCGATGGTCCGGTGGCCCGGGACGAGGTCACCCCGCTGTTCCACCAGGTGGCCTGCAGCGGTGCGGTGACCTCCGAGCTGCGGACCGAGCCGGTCGGAGGTGGGGCGGGGGAGTTCGCCGCCCTGGGCCCCATGAGCCAGGTGGAGTGGGCCGCCCGGATCAACCCGGGACTCATAACCCTCACGGTGGGAGCCAACGATCTCCGGTTCGACCGTCCCGGCGACTTCTTCGACCGGGGACGATTCCTTCCCCAGGTGGCCAGGGACCGGATCGACTCCATGACCGCCGATCTCGAGGAGCTGCTGGACGAGCTGGTGAGGAGCACCGACTCCACGATCGTCATCACGACCCTCCACAATCCGACTTCGGGGAGGCCCCAGGGGATCAGGGGATGTCGGGGCGAGTGTTTCGTGGCCGCCACCGAGGAGGTGGTGTCGATGTTCTCCGATGCGGTCCACCGGGTGGCGCGTCCGTACTGGGGGAGGGTGCTCGTGGTGGACTTCTCCGAGGTCCTGGCCGGGCACGGCGCCCCGAACGGTCGGGGTCCCGACTTCCTGCGGGCCGGCGGAGGCTTCATCAGCCGTCACCTGCCCATCCCCACCCGGGGAGTACACCCCTTCTGTCGTCGGGGACACGGCGACGAGGACACCTGGGTCAACGCCGCGGACTGTGTGCATCCCAACGGCGAGGGCCACCGGGCCATGGCCGCCACCGTTCTGGCGGTGCTGGACAGCTCAGGTGCGGCGACGGGCTGAGCGACACGAGCCGTCGACGCGTGGGAGGTGGCGACCGATCTCGGCCCGCCGACGGGCCGACCGCCTCGGCATGGGCTTGAATGAGCCGGGTGGAGGACATCGACAGACGGCCCGGCCCCGTTGTGATTCTGGTGGTCGCGGCCCTCGTGATGGGCGGATTCCTCCTGACCCGGGTTCGCAGCGCTCCTCCCGAACCCCCACCGGAGACGGGGCGATCGCTGGAGTCGGGCACCGGGGTCGTGTCAGTGGATCTCATATGGGATGCCGCCCGACCCCGAAACCCGCCGGCGGCACCGGTGCGGACCCACAGCCGCCTCATGGTCGCGGGAGGCGGCCGGGTCGAACTCCTCGACGTGGACCCTCTGGCCTTCTACCTGGGTCCGGGTACGCCCGACGACCTGCCCCTGACCCGTCCCCTCGTGGCGGTCCGGGGTGGTGCCGTGGGGGTGTCGGGCGAGACGGCGGTCTTCCTGGCCGACGACTCCCGCGTCGCGCCCGTCGATCTGGCACCGGCCACGTCGGTTGCGGTCGGTCCCGAAGGGGGAGTGTGGGTCTACCACCGCAATCGCCGGGAGGGGCCCTACATCGACCTGGTGTCGACCCTCGACGGCAGTCCTCTTCGGGACCGCCGTCCGGTTCCCCCGGGGATACTGCCGCTCGGCGGATCGACCGAGGGGTTGTTCTTCGGCCTGTTCGGCCGTATCCGTTTCGAGGACCTCGGTGGTAGAGGAGTGGATCTGCTGGGCGCCCGCACGGTGCTGGCCTCCGACGGCCGCTTTGTGGTGGTCACGATCGGGGACTGTGCCTCGGCCGGCCCCGACGGCTGCGGTCTCCGGTTCGGTCCGGTGGACGACCTGTCCGAACTCGACCTGGGCCCCGGCCGCCTGCCGTCCATCCCGGTGGCGGCCCTGTCACCGGATCGTGATCGTCTGGCCCTGTGGGTTGTGTACGCCGACCGTCTGTCGATGGTGGTGGTCGACCTCGCGAACGGCGATGCCGCCGTGGCCCGTACGTTCTCCTCGGAGCTGCGGCCCCGGCCGGTGGCCTGGGCCCCCGACGGGTCCACGGTCTTCTTCGTCGATCCCGGCGACCCCGGATTGGTGTGGTCCTTCCAGCCGGGGGAGGAACTCGCCGAGGGCGGCCCGGTCCGGCGCCTGGCCACCCGGTTCCCCCGCATCGAATCCATGGTCGTCGGTGCGGACGGACGGGCCTGATCGTCACCCGATAGCGGCGGGGCCGGTCGAGTCTCGGGCCTCACCCGATGGCGGTGGGGCCGGTCTGGGCGTGGGTCCACCCGTCGGCGGCGGGGCTGCTCAGGCCTCGGTTCTCACCCGATGGCGACGGGGGTCGACACCTCGGCGTAGAAGTCGTGGCCCTTGTCGTCCACGATGATGAAGGCCGGGAAGTTCTCCACCTCGATCCGCCACACCGCCTCCATACCCAGCTCGGGGTACTCCAGCACCTCCACGTGGCGGATGGAGTCCTTGGCCAGGCGGGCGGCGGGGCCGCCGATCGACCCCAGGTAGAAGCCGCCGTGGCGCCGGCAGGCCTCGGTGACCTGGCGACTGCGGTTTCCCTTGGCCAGCATCAC
>DRKF01000465.1 GCA_011051915.1 Acidimicrobiales bacterium
GCTGGCCCGGGCCATAGACGAGACCGAGCGGCTCATCCGGGATCGCCTCGCCGGCCAGACGTTCATCTTCATCGAACCCGACATCTACCGCGACGACCGCGCCGCCGACGCCGACGGGCAACCCTGACCCCGGGACGGAAGTGACCGACGGGCAACCCTGACCCCGGGAACGGAAATGACCGACGGGCAGCCCTCACCCCGGGGACGGAAGTGACGGTCAGGGGGTTCTCCCCCTGACAGGACCGCGATGGGGTGGCACACTGTCGGGGCGCGGTGGCCGAGGAGGTCGATCGGTACGATGCAGACCGTCGTACAGACCAATGGACTGACCAAGTCCTACAAGAACGTGCGCGCCCTCGACGGAATCGACCTCGAGGTCGATTCTGGCGAGATCTTCGGACTCGTCGGGCCCGAGGGTTCGGGAAGAACCACCTTCGTCCGCATCCTCATGGGACTCCTCAGGCCCACCTCCGGGCGGGCCCGGGTGGTCGGCTACAACGCCACCGAGGCCGCCTACCAGGCCCACCGGCTCGTCGGGTACGTTCCCCACCGCCCCGTGCTCCCACCCCGCCTCACCACCGGGGAGTTCCTCGACCGGGTGGCCTCCTTCCGCCGGACCGAGGTCGACACCGCCTGGCGTCGGGAGCTGATCGGTCTCCTGGAGCTCGACACCACCGAGCGTCTGGGAGAACTGTCCGATCCCGAGATCCTGGCCGTGACCCTGGTCTCGGTTCTCCAGAAGGATCCCGACCTGCTGATCGTCGACGACCTCGTGGAGTCGATGGGACCCCTCGCCTGGGCCCTACCCACCATCTTCGGAGCCCAGCAGTCGCGCGGTGGTGCGGTCCTGTTCACCTCCGGTCGCTTCGACGAGTGCACCGAACTCGCCGATCGAGTGGCCCTGATCGACCGGGGTCGGCTGGTCGCCGTGGACTCCCTGCGCAATCTGCGCAAGAAGGGGCGCCACCGCATCGAACTGGTCTTCTCCCGCCCCGTGGACCAGTCGGTCCTGGCCTCCGCCCCCGGGGTCCTGGGGGCCATGGTTCAGGGCACCGTGGGTCGGGTGCTGGTCGCCGGACCCGTCGAACCCCTCCTCGACGTGGCCCACGATCACGGTGTGGTCGACGTCGTACACCACCGTTCGGGGCCCGAGGAGCTGATCCTCGATCTCGCCGCGCAACCCCGGGTGGCCTCCTGATGATCCGCCCGGTCAGGTGGGTCCTGACCCGCAATCATCTGTCCGACCATCAGGGCCTGGCGGCGGGCGCCGCCCTGCTGCTCATGGCCCTGGGCACCGGCGTGCTCGTGGCCTGGCCCACCGTGTCCGACGCCTCCTGGGCGGCGACCCTGGCCGGCGACCTTCCCGGCGGGGTGGCCGACATGTTCGGCTTGGCCGGAACCTCGCTCACCGAACCGACGGGATACCTCGACGCTACCTTCCTCTCGGTTGTGTTTCCGGCGGTGCTGCTCGTCCTGACCGTCCCCCTGATGGTGAGAGCGGTGGCCGGGGCCGAGTCCGGCGGCGAGATGGAGTTCCTCGCCGCACAGCCCGTGCGGCGCTCACAGATCCTGGTCGAACGCTTCGTGTCGGTGTCGCTGCTCGCCCTCGAGATCGGCATGCCCGCTCTCATCCTCGTGGCCACTGGGGCGTCGCGCGGTCGGCTCGGCATCGCCGCCGGGTCGATCCTGGGAGCCGGGCTGAGGGGGCTCCTACTGGTCGTAGTGGTGAACGCCGTGGTGGCGGCGGTGGCCGGTGCCTCCGGACGACTGGCGCTGACCTCACTCGTCGGACTGGTGACCGCTGTGGGGGTCTTCGCCCTCATCGCCCTCGAGGTTCCCGAGTTCTCACCGGCCCGCTGGCTGATCGGCGAACTTCCCCTGGGTGGAACCTTCTCCCCGGTCGGCTCGGCGGGAATCACGCTGGTCGCCATGGTGGCGTTGTGGATGGGATCCCGGGTGTTCCGCCTCCGCGACCTCCGCCTGCCCTGAAAGGCGCTACAGACACCCCGCCCCGCCACCTCCACCGGCCCGGACCGTCTCAGTTCGGGTTCTGTTCGGACCACCACCGGTCCAGGCGGGCCAGGACCTCCTCCTCGCCCAGTTCGCCCTCGGTGCGCTTGAGTTCCAGGAGGAACTTCAGGGCCCGACCCACATCGGGACCCGGGTCGAGACCCAGATGGGCCATCACTCGTTCGCCGTCGATCTCGGGTCGTTCGGCCCGGCGGGCGTCCTCCCGGGCCAGCACTCCTATTCGGTGCTCGAGATCGTCGAGGGCCTCGTGCAGGTTCCGTACCGTGCGGGGATTGCGGGAGGTGCAGTCGCTGCGGACGAGATCGTTCAGATCGCCCAGGAGCGGACCGGCGTCGCGGCAGTACCGTCTCACGGCCGAGTCGCTCCAACCGTCGCCGTAGCCCTTGAACCGGCCCGAAAGGAACACCAGTTGGTTCACGTCGCGGACGAGTTGGGGGTCGAATCCCATCTCCCTCATGCGGCGCCGGGCCATCTTGGCCCCGACCGCCTCATGGTGGTGGAACGTGACCCCACCGGGTTCGAACTTCCGGGTGGCGGGCTTGCCCACGTCGTGGAACAGTGCCGCCAGTCGGACCAGCAGCCGGGGCGGGGCCTGGGCGGTCACCGAGATGGTGTGGCTCAACACGTCCTTGTGACGGTGGATCGGGTCCTGCTCGAGTTGCAACGCCGTCAGTTCGGGAAGGAACTCGTCGGCCCAACCACTTTCCACGAGTTCCCAGAGGCCCTCACGGGGATCCTCGCGCAGGAGGACCTCGGTGAGGATCTCGGCGGGGGTGGGTTCGGTCATGTGAAGCGTCCGTGGGACTGGATGAAGATGAATATCGCCTGGCCTCCACCACGCTATGGTCAGCAGAGGACGATCCAGCCTAGGGCCCGACGCCCCCGGCACCGACCCCTCCACGGACCTGAGGGTCGGTGGGTGGCCGGGCCGGGCGAATGTGGTCGATCGTCCGAGCCCCCACTCCCGATGAGCCGTCAGGACCGAAGTTGGCCGATTCCTTCGTCCACCTCCACACCCACACCGAGTACTCCATGCTCGACGGGGCCGCCCGCCTGAGCGAGGTCGTGGCCGCCGCTGCCGCCGACGGTCAGCCGGCCCTGGGTATCACCGACCACGGCAACATGTACGGGGTGCTGGAGTTCTACAAGGAGTGCCGCAGGCAGGGCATCACCCCGGTTCTGGGCACCGAGGCGTACATGGCCCTGGACTCCCGCACCGAACGACCCCGGCGGCGGGGTCGCCAGATGGACGACTCCGGAGGTGACACCGACGACGGCGCCAAGCTCTACTACCACCTGACGATGCTGGCGGAGAACGACGCCGGCTACCGCAACCTGCTGAAGCTCTCCAGCCTGGCCTTCCTGGAGGGCTACTACTACAAGCCCCGAATGGACTGGGAGCTCTTCGAACGTCACAGCGAGGGCCTCATCGTCACCACCGGGTGCCTGGGCAGCGTGGTGCAGCAACCCCTCATCCGCGGTGATTTCGACACCGCCCTGGAGAGAGCGGCCCGGCTCCAGGACATCTTCGGCCGGGACAACATGTTCGTGGAGATGCAGGACCACGACATCCCCGAGCAGCAGCGCTGCAATCCGATGCTCCTGGAGATCGCCCGGCGTCTGAAGGCCCCCCTACTGGCCACCAACGACCTGCACTACACCCACCAGGACGACGCCGTCTCCCACGACGCCCTGCTGTGCGTGCAGACCGGCTCGCTGATGAGCGATCCCGACCGTTTCAAGTTCCACGGCGACCAGCACTACCTGAAGTCGGCGGCGGAGATGCGGCACCTGTTCGACGAGATCCCCGAGGCCTGCGACAACAGCCTCTGGATCGCCGAACGGGCCGACGTGAACATCGAGTTCGGCTCCCCCCAGCTACCCGACTTCCCGATTCCGGAGGGCTTCGCCGGGGCCGACGAGTACCTCCGGCACCTGACGTTCGAGGGGGCCCACGAGAGGTGGGGAGCCGACCTCCGGCCCGACATCACCGAACGCCTGGCCTATGAGCTGCAGGTCATCTCCGACATGGGCTTCAGCTCCTACTTCCTGATCGTGTGGGATCTGATCCGCCACGCCCGCCAGGTGGGGATCCGGGTGGGACCCGGACGGGGTTCGGCCGCCGGGTGCGCGGTGGCCTACTGCCTCACCATCACCGATATCGACCCCATCCGCTACGACCTCCTCTTCGAACGCTTCCTCAATCCCGGACGAATCTCCATGCCCGACATCGACATGGACTTCGACGACCGCCGGCGGGACGAGATGATCCGCTACACGGCGGAGAAGTACGGCCGGGACCACACCGCCCAGATCATCACCTTCTCCACCATCAAGGCCCGGGCCGCGGTGCGTGACGCCGCCCGGGTGCTGGGGCGCCCCTACGCCGTAGGCGACAAGATCGCCAAGGCCATGCCGCCCCTGGTCATGGGGCGAGACACACCACTTCACGCCTGCCTGGAGGAGCACGAGAAGTACCGCGACGGGTTCAAGGCCGCGGCCGAACTACGGGAGATGTACGAGACCGACCCCGACGTCAAGGAGGTGATCGACGTCGCCCGGGGCCTGGAGGGGCTGCGTCGGCAGGACTCCATCCACGCCGCCGCGGTCGTGATCACACGCGAACCGCTCACGGAGTACCTGCCCATACAGCGCAAGCCGGACTCCAAGTCGGAGAACGAGGCCCCGACCGTCACCCAGTTCGAGATGAACACGGTGGAGGAGCTGGGTCTGCTCAAGATGGACTTCCTGGGTCTGCGGAACCTCTCGGTGATCGACGACACCCTGGACCTGATCCGCCAGGTGCACGGGGTCGACGTCGACATCGACCACGTGGATCTGGACGACCCCAGGACCTACGAACTGCTCCAGCGGGGCGACACCATCGGGGTGTTCCAACTCGAGTCGGGACCCATGAGGGCTCTCATCCGTTCCCTGGCTCCCACCGAGTTCCGGGATGTCGCCGCCCTCGTGGCCCTCTACCGACCGGGCCCGATGGAAGCCAACATGCACAACGACTACGCCGACCGCAAGAACGGTCGGAAACCGGTCGAGCTGCTCCACCCCGATCTGAGCGAGATCCTGGGCGACACCTACGGGCTCATGATCTACCAGGAGGCGATGATGCTCACCGCTCAGCGCATCGCCGGCTACACCCTCGCCGAGGCCGACGACCTCAGAAAGGCGTGCGGCAAGAAGAAGCGCGACATGATCGCCAAGCACCGGGTGAAGTTCGTGGAGGGCTGCGTCGCGAGCGGCTATCCCGAGAAGCTGGGCACCGATCTGTTCGACATCATCGAACCCTTCGCCGACTACGCCTTCAACAAGAGCCACGCCTACGGCTACGGCTACATCAGCTACCAGACCGCCTACCTCAAGGCGAACTACCCCGTCGAGTACATGGCGGCGCTGCTGACCAGCGTGAAGAACAACCTGGACAAGGCCGCGGTCTACCTGAACGACTGCCGCCAGGCCGGGATCACCGTGAGGGTCCCCGATGTCAACGTCTCCGACGTCGACTTCACCTCGGTGGACGGCACGATCCCCTTCGGGCTCTCGGCGGTCCGCAACGTCGGCGAGGGTGTGGTCTCCCCAATAGTGGCCGAGCGGCGGGAGAACGGTCCCTTCGAGAGCTTCTACGACTTCTGCGAACGGGTTCCCCTAGGGGTGCTGAACAAGCGCAGTATCGAATCGCTGATCAAGGCCGGGGCGTTCGACTCCCTGGGCCATCCCCGCAAGGGTCTGCTGGAGGTCTTCGAATCCATCGTCGACCAGACCGCGAGCCGGCGCCGTGAACAGGACATGGGTATCCAGACCCTGTTCGGCGACCTCGGCGGAGATGGGGACGGACCGGCCTTCGACGAGCGCATCCCCATCCCCGACGACAACTTCGACTCCCGCACCAAGCTTCGCTTCGAGAAGGAGATGCTGGGCCTGTACGTGTCGAGCCACCCTCTGATGGGCCTCGAGGGGACGCTGCGTCGGCGGACCGACACCACCATCGGCGCCCTGGCGAACCTGCAACCCAACGAGGACGGCAAGCTCCCCTATGTCACCGTCGGGGGTGTGATCACCGCCCTGCAGCGCAAGTACACCCGCAAGGGGGACCTGATGGCGGTTTTCACCCTGGAGGACCTGCAGGACTCCATCGAGGTGATGGTCTTTCCCCGGACCATGACCGAGGTCGGTCACAAGCTGGACGAGGATCTCGTGGTGGCTCTGAGGGGCCGGGTGGACCAGCGCGACGAAACCCCGAAGTTCATCTGCCAGGACGTTTCGGTGGTTGACGCCGTGGCCGGGGCGACTCCCCCGGTGCACGTCAGGCTCCCTGCCGCCATGGTGTCCGACCGGCTGGTGAGGGAGCTCAAGAACACCCTCGAACGCCATCCGGGTGAGGCCGAGGTCGTGCTCCACCTCGACCGCCAGAAGGTGCGTCTACCCGACCACTTCAGGGTGGATCCGGGCAACGGTCTCGCCGGTGAGCTGCGAGCCCTGCTCGGGGCCGACGCCCTGATGCAACTGGCCGAATCAGCCTGACCCGGGCTCGGGAACCGCCCGCTCCGCGAGGGGCTCCTAGGCGAAAAGAGCCTTGATCCCCACGGTGAGCACGAGCACCGCCAGGGTAACGGCCATGGCCATCACCGAGAGCACTATGGCCCGGCTCATGGAGTGCATCTGATCGGCGAGGTTGTCAAAAAGGATGATCAACCGATCGAGGCCGTCCTCGAGCCGGAGCATGCGGCTCCCCAGACCGTCCATGCGGCTCTCCAAACCGTCCATGCGGCTCTCCAAACCGTCCAGACGTTTGTCGATGGCATCGAGCCTGGTGTCGATCCCGCCAAAACGGAGATCGATCGCGTCGAACCGTTGCCGCATCTCTGATCCTCTGGCTATGTCGGACCAGTCGAACGGTGGCATCGACTCCAGTATGGCATCGGCGACCTGTTCATCCAGCTCGTGGTTCACGAGCCATTCCCTGAACC
>DRKF01000466.1 GCA_011051915.1 Acidimicrobiales bacterium
GACAGCTCGGGACGCTCGACGACCACATCGGACCAGAGCCGGTCGGCGTTGGGTACGGGGGAGACGATCGGCCCCTCCCCCGGAGGGACGGTGTTCACCGGGTCGTCGGCGAAGGTCTCGTCGGTGACCGCCGGTGGCGAGGGTTCGAGAACCCGGGCCCGTCCGGCCCCCTCCAGCCTGGCCGTGGCTTCGGCGGCGGCATTTCTGACCTGGGCCATGTGCGGACTCCCGTGGTGGACGCATTTCCCTGATGGATGGGTACCGGTTGAACCCCGTTGGGGGTGACCGTTGTTCCCCACCCCTGTCCGGCCCCGGGAGGTCTCACGGACCGAACCAGGTGAACTGGGAGGCCGTTCGGTCGTGGAGTCAGTCGTCGAGGCGCAGGGCGGAGACGAACGCCTCCTGGGGAACCTCGACCCGACCGATGGCCTTCATGCGCTTCTTGCCCTGCTTCTGACGTTCGAGGAGCTTGCGCTTGCGGGTGATGTCACCCCCGTAACACTTGGCCAGCACGTCCTTGCGCTTGGCTCTGACCGTCTCCCGGGCGATTATCCGGCCGCCTATGGCCGCCTGGATCGGCACATCGAACAGCTGCCGGGGTATGAGTTCCCGCAGCTTCTCCGTCATCCGGCGTCCGTAGTCGTAGGCCTTGTCCCGGTGAACGATCATCCCGAAGGCGTCGACGGGCTGACCGTTGAGGAGGATGTCGACCTTGACCAGCTTGGAGGTCTCGTAGCCCGCCGGCTCGTAGTCGAGACTGGCGTAGCCCTGGGTACGGCTCTTGAGCTGATCGAAGAAGTCGGTCACGACCTCGGCCAGGGGGATGACGTAGGTCAGTTCGAGACGTTCGGGGGAGAGATACTCCATCTTCTCCATGACCCCCCTCCTCTGCTGGCAGAGCTCCATCACCGTTCCCGTGTAGTTGGAGGGGGTCAGGATGTTTATCCGCAGGAGGGGCTCCTCGATGTGGTCGATCTCGGCGGGGTCGGGGAGTTCGCTGGGATTGTGGACCTCCACCGTCTCTCCCGCCGTGGTGCCCACCTTGTAGCTGACACTGGGAGCGGTGGCTATGAGCGACAGACCGAACTCCCGCTCGAGTCTCTCCCTCACGATCTCCATGTGCAGCAGGCCCAGGAAACCGCAGCGGAAGCCGAATCCCAGGGCACCGGAGGTCTCCGGTTCGAAGGTGATGGAGGCGTCGTTGAGCTTCAGTTTCTCCAGCGACTCCCGGAGTTCGGGGTACTCGTCACCGTCCACGGGATAGAGCCCGCAGAAGACCATGGGCTTGGGTTCCTGGTAGCCGGTGAGGGGCTGGTCCGCCGGATGGGCGACGGTGGTGACGGTGTCGCCGGACTTGGCCTCGGCCACGTCCTTGATACCCGCGACCAGGTAGCCGACCTCACCGGGACCCAGTTCGGGGACCGGGGTGGGTTCGGGGGCCCTGACCCCCACCTCCTCGGCCTCATGGGTTACGTCGGCGTGCATGAACCGGATCTTCTCCCCGGCCCTCAGGGTCCCGTCCATGACCCTCACCGAGGAGATGACGCCGCGGTACTGGTCGAAATGACTGTCGAAGATGAGCGCCCGCAGAGGTTCCCCGGCATCGCCCACCGGCGCCGGGATGCGCTCGACGATGGCGTCGAGCAGTTGGTCGACGCCCTCTCCGGTCTTGGCACTGATGCGCAGTACGTCCTCGGCCGGTATCCCCAGGACGTTCTCGATCTCCGAGGCGTAGAGCTCGGGCTGGGCGGCCGGCAGGTCGATCTTGTTGAGAACGGCGACGATCTCCAGATCGTTCTCGAGGGCCAGGTAGCAGTTGGCCAGGGTCTGGGCCTCGATCCCCTGGGCGGCGTCGACCAGCAACACCACACCCTCGCAGGCCGCGAGACTGCGGCTCACCTCGTAGCCGAAGTCGACATGGCCGGGGGTGTCGATGAGGTGGAGGGTGTGTCCCTTCCACGGCACCCTCACGTTCTGGGCCTTGATGGTTATCCCCCGCTCCCTCTCGAGGTCCATCGAGTCGAGGAACTGGGCCCTCATCTGGCGGCTCGTCACCGCTCCGGTGGTCTCCAGGATGCGGTCCGAGAGGGTCGATTTCCCGTGATCGATGTGGGCGATGATCGAGAAGTTGCGTATGCGGTCGAGGTCCATGGGTGAGATCCACGGTACCAACGGGTCGATCCACCTCCTTGCCCGGGCCCGCGCACCCGGTGGGTCGAGTCGCCCGGCCCCGCCGTCCCCACGGCTTCCATCACCGAACAGGTGCGGGCCGTGTGCCGCCACCACCCTTCGCACCGGGGGCGCCGTCCCCACGGCTTCCATCACCGAACAGGTGCGGGCCGTGTGCCGCCACCACCCTTCGCACCGGGGGCGCTCGCCGGCGACCAGGATCGACCGCGGGGATCCCGGCCACATTCTCCGGGCCGGGGCGTTGCCCGCCTCTGTCCCCGCCTGTACCCTCTAGCGGTCTGCCCCCTCACAGGAACGCGTGAAGAGTCGAATCGTGGCCAACATCAAGAGCCAGATCAAGCGAAACCGCCAGAACGAGAAGCGCCACGTCCGCAACAAGGCCGTGCGCTCCGAGCTGAGGACGCGCCAGAAGGCCGTACTGGCCGCCGTCGAGGCCGGTGAGGATCCGACCGAGGCCATGCGTATCGCCCAGCAGAAGCTGGACAAGGCGGCCCAGGCCGGCGTGATCCACCCCAATCAGGCCGCCCGCCGCAAGGCCCGGCTCCTCAAGCGGATCAACGCCGCCCAGGGCTGAGCCGCCTCCCACCATCGATCGCGGCCCGAACCGCGGGCCCGTCGCCTGACGGTCACC
>DRKF01000467.1 GCA_011051915.1 Acidimicrobiales bacterium
ACCCCGACGTCGGTCCGGCGGTTCCCGGCCCCGAGGTTCACGGGACGGGCTCGTAGGCGAACGAGGCGTAGCCGACCACGCGGTCGGGGTCGGCTCCGGCATCGGCGGAATTGGCGGTGTCCACGAGTTCGGGCTGCAGGCCGTGCCGGCGGGAGGCGACGATGAGCCCCTTGAGGGGCCGGGCGCCGCAGGCGTCGCGGGTGCCGATATCGGTGTCGCGGGAGGCCAGAACGCTCAGGGCGGTGCGGTGGTCGTGTTCACGGGCCCGGGCATCGGGCTCGAAGTGACTCATGTCGGTGCTGACCACGATCAGCGTCTCGTCCCCTCCCCAGCAGCAGTCGAGGGCGTCGGCCACCCACTCGGGGCGGGCGTTGCCCACCACGATGGGGACCAGCGTCCACCCCGGTGCCAGCACCGACTGCAGGAACGGGACCTCCACCTCCAGGGAGTGTTCGAGGGTGTGGGGTCGGTCGTCGACCGCCACGTGGGGTCGGGCGGCGAGCCGGTCCCGGCAGTCGGAGTCGACGGGCACCGTGCCGAGCGGCGTCTCCCACACGTCGGCGGAGCTGACCGCCATTCCCTCCAGGGCCACGGTGTGGGCCGGGCCCAGCAGCACCACCCGTTCCACGGGAGGGCCCGGACGGCGGAGCAGGGCGAACGCCGAGGCCGCCACCCGGCCGGAGAAGACGTAGCCGGCGTGGGGCACGACGATCGCCTTGGGTCGGAGGGGTTGGATCTCGGGGGGCGGGGGTCGGTGTTCGCCGAGCTGTTCGGCTATCACCGACCTCAGGGCCCTGGCGTCGGCGGGGTAGAAGCGCCCCGCCACCGCCGGGGGTCGGACCCTCATGTCGAACCCGCCAGGAGATGCAGGTTCACCGGAAGCCGTCTACGCCCCCAGTGGCCCACCGGGCCCTCGAAGCGCCCGGCGATGGTGGCACCGCAGTTGGCGCAGCGACCGTCGTCGGTGAGGTTGTAGGTGGAAATCTCGTACCAGTCCCGGCCGATCACGACCTCACCGCATCGGGGGCACAGGGTCTGCTCGGCCTCGGGGTCGTGCACGTTGCCCACATATGCGAAGTTCACCCCGTTCTCCATGGCGATCCGACGGGCCCGTCGCAGGGTCTCGGGTGGGGTGGGAGGTACGTCGGTCATCCTGTAGTCGGGGTGGAAGGCGCTGAAATGCATGGGCACGTCGGGACCCAGCTCCTCGACCACCCACCGGGTCATGGCGTCGATCTCCTGGTCGCTGTCGTTGTACCCGGGAATGAGGAGGGTGGTCAGCTCCAGCCAGGTGTCGGTCTCGTGCCTCACGTAGCGGAGGGTGTCGAGGACCGAGGCCAGCGAGGAACCGGTGACGTGGCGGTAGAAGTCCTCGGTGAACGCCTTCAGATCGATGTTGGCGGCGTCGAGATGGGCGAACAGCTCGGCCCGGGGCTCGGGGCAGATGTACCCGGCGGTGACCGCCACGGTCCTGATGCCCAGCTCGTGACAGGCGATGGCGGTGTCGCGGGCGTACTCGAGGAAGATCGTGGGGTCGTTGTAGGTGAAGGCGACACTCCGGCAGTTCAGCTTCAGCGCCGCCCGGGCGATGGCCTCCGGTGAGGCCTCGTCGGCGAGGGTGTCGATCTCCCGGGACTTGGATATGTCCCAGTTCTGGCAGTAGCGGCATGCCAGGTTGCAACCGGCGGTGCCGAAGGACAGCACCGGCGTGCCGGGCAGGAAGTGGGCCAGGGGTTTCTTCTCGATGGGGTCCACGCAGTAGCCGCTGGAGCGACCGTAGGTGGTCAGCACCACCCGGTCGTCGACCCGGCCGCGGACGAAGCAGAGGCCCCTCTGCTGTTCCCTGAGTTTGCAGGCGCGGGGGCAGACGTCGCACTGGATCCGTCCGTCGGCGAGGGTGTGCCAGTACTTCGTGTCAATGGTGTACCCGTCGTGCCGATCCATCTCCACGGCCATGGCCTGAGCATATGACTCAAAGAGCCGGGGTGGGCCGCGGCTCGTCGGTACTTCGGCGGCCCGGGACGACCGCTCTTCGCGACACCTCCGGGGGCCGGCGGCCGGAGGAAATCGAGGTCATCCGCCGAGCGGCTCAGGGGACGCTGACGAAAACGTTCTGGTCGAGATCGGGGTCGGGAAGCCCGGTGTCACCGATCCGGCGAATCACGTAGGTGGCCTCCGTCGGACGGCCGTCCGGTCCCAGGGCGTAGGTGCCGCCCCGACCGTCGAAGTCGATGTCGGTACCTTCGTCCATCAGCTTCCGGCAGGAGGCGTAGTCCGTGCAGCGGGTACCGTCGGCGGTCACCGCCACGGCGGCTCGCACGACGTCGGCGGGATCCTCCGATCCTGCGCTCCGGACCGAGAGGGCGTAGATGACGACGGCGTCGTACGCCTGGTCGGACACGGATCCGGCGGATTTTCCGATGGCGATCATCCCCGCGAGTTGACCCTGGTCGAAGCGGGCCGAACCCGGCTCGTCGGAGATGGCGATGATCGTCATGGTCGAGGGTGACAGACCGGCGGTGAGCATGGCGTCGTACGTCTCGTCGTCGGGATCGGTCCCCACGAAGAGGATCGCCTCGGGCTGGGTGGCGAGGATGGCGTCGACGTTGCTCTGGGGGGATGCGAGTTCGGGATTCACGAAGCTCACGTCGGTGTTCCTGAGCTCGAGGGCCGACACGAGGGCGTCCACGAGGGAGGCGTCGATCTGCTGACGGCGGGGAGCGACGATCGTGAGGCGTGACACCTCGGCCGGAAGCAGATTGGCGACCACCGGTGCCACGCCCGAGGGCGGGGCCTCGAGTTCGATGTGGGTCCCGGCGGTGGCGTCGTTGGACCGGCCCGGGAAGATCACCGTGGTGCCGGGCCCGACCGCGGCGAGGGTCGCCTCGAGTTGGGCGGCCTTGGGCGGCCCGACCACCAGCTTCGTCCCGGCGTCGATCTCGGCGGGACTGCCCACCGTTCCCACGGCGAACCGGGCGCCGTCGAGGCCGCCGGCCTCGTTGACCGCGGTGGCCGCCTCCTCGATGGAGGTACCCACCGCAGGGGTGAACGAGTGGACGATCGCCGCGGTGCCGGCCGTGCCCGGACTCGGCAGTGCTCCCGGGGCGGCCACCCCCGAGGGCTTGTCGTCGCCTCCGCCCAGAACCAGGAAGCCCACCAGGGCGATCACGGCCAGGGCCACTCCTCCCAGCACCATCGGCCGGCGCCACAACGGCGGCCCTGACCCGCCTCTGTCTCCGTCCCCTTCGGGGGCGCGGTCGGACCCCGACCCATCGGACGCATCCGCCGCCCCCGAACCGGGAGGAGGCGGAGGTGGGCTCCCGGGGTCGAGGATCACCGTGCCCGGCGACCGCGACCGGCCGGGACCGTCGCCGGCGGGTGCGGCGGGGACGGTATCGATCACCGAAGGCCGTTCGGTGGCCGCCAGCATGTCGGTGGCCCCCAGGAGGGTGAACCCGCGGCGGCGCAACCAGCCGGGACCGAATCCGGCGGTGGAGGCGGCGGCGATGGCCATGCCGAACTCCTCCGCCGACTGGTAGCGGTCGGCGGGGGACTTGGCCAGGGCCCGGTCCACCGCGGCGGCGAGGGGAGCGGGCACGTCGGGGGCGACCTCGGCGAGAGGTTTGGGTTCCTCGGTCATGTGGCTGCGGATCAGAGCCCCGATCGACTTGGCGCCGGCGAAGGGGAGGGCGCCCGAGAGCAGTTCGTAGAGCAGCACACCCACGCTGTAGACGTCGGAATAGGGTCCGACGTCCTCACCCGCGGCCTGCTCGGGGGACATGTACGCCGGGGTGCCCACGACCATTCCCGTGGTGGTCAACCGTTCGGAACCGTCCAGGGTGCGGGCGATACCGAAGTCACCCAGTTGGAGTACGCCGTTGGTGTCGTACATGAGGTTCTCGGGCTTGATGTCGCGGTGGAGAACATTGCGACTGTGGGCGTGCTGGAGGGCGGCGCAGGTGGCCATGACCGCACTGCACGCCTCATCGGCGGAGATTCCCTCGGAGAAGAAACGGTCGGCCAGGCTGGACTCGCACCTCTCCATGACCATCAGACACAGCCCCTCGTGCTCCACGTAGTCGTAGACGGGGACGATGTGGGGATGGTCGAGCGAGGCCACGGTGCGGGCTTCGGCCAGGAATCGCTTTCGCACCGCCTCGTCGGCGGCGAAGGCCCGGGGGAGCTGCTTGATGGCCACCGCCCGGGCCAGATTTCGGTGGGTCCCCTCATACACGACCCCCCAGGCGCCGCGACCGAGTTCGGGACCGAGTTCGTACCCGGGGAGAGCTTCGATGATGAGCTCCCGCTCGCTGCCCAATGCCAAGAAAGTCGTCCTCGTGTCGGTGGAATTCGGCCCCACGTGGGGGTAGATGATCCCATGGCGGGCGCCAGCTTGCTCAGCCGACGTCCCGGTGCCGGTCCGGTGGGGTTCACCGATCCAGTCGGAAGCTACCGGGTATCCGATAGCCGTCGGGGTCGATGTCTCCCCTTGGTCGCTCCGGTCGTGCTCATCGGGTCGCCGTCAGCCGTGCGGGCCGATGGCTCGCCGGATCGACGCTCACTGGGCGACGGGGCGGCCCATGACTGTTCCCCGGTTGCCCGCCTGGGGAATCATCCCGGTCATCATCCGGCTCAGACGGCCGGGGACCTCGATCCCGGCATCGGCGTCACGAACGTTCACCGCCAGTGAGCAGAGAACACTCTTGAGCTGGAAGGGCCGGAGCTCGGGGTGCTTGGACAGGATCTGCGCCGCCAGGCCCGATATGTGGGGGGCGGCGTAGCTGTTCCCGGTACCGGTGCTGTGCCCCCCGTCCTTCCAGATGACGTCGATGTCGATCCCCGGGGCGAGGAACTCCGTCGGGGGATCGGGGTTCCAGTGGTAGCGGCGGGGGTCCTTGGAGAGATTGCAGGCCACGCTGGCGACGGTCCCGAACAGCGAGGGGAAGCTCGCCCGCTGGATGTTGTTGGCGGCGGTGACAATGAACGAGCCCGAGAAGTAGGCCCGGTCGCACGCCTCGTAGAACGCCAGGGCCCAGTCCCGCAGTCCTGTGCCCAACGACAGGTTGATGACGTCGAAACCCTCGTCGATGGCCCAGTTGAGGCCGGCGAGAAAGGCCGCGGCCTTTCCGGTGAGGCCCTCGCCCAGCACCCTGACGCTGGTGAGTTCGGCCCCGGGGGCGAGGCTGTGGATGATCCCGGCGCAGGCGGTCCCGTGGCCGAACACATCGACATGGGGGCCGTCGGTGCGGACAACCTCCCCGGAGGCGTCCACCCCGAACATCACCGCTCCCTCGCGGTCGACCGCACCGATCAGATCCAGGTGGTCGGCGTCGATTCCGCTGTCGATCACCGCCACCCTCACCCCGAAGCCGTCGGCCCCGGCGAACGCCCATTCCTCGGAGACCTCTTCGAGGTCCTCGAACCCGTGATCGATTCGGAGCATGGCCGAGTCGCGTGACCATGCCGGGCGGGGGTCGGTCATCAGCTCTGGCCCAGGAGGGCCTGGATGATGGTCGCCACCTGGCGGTAGCGCTCGGGGTCGGTCTCGGCCAGATGGCTCAGTTCGGCACCCAACTCCTTCGGCCCGGCCACCGTGGAGGTCGGACTGGACTCCGCTATGGCGGTCCCGGCGATGTCGGCCAGGAGGGTGGCCACCTCGATGTCGTCGATCCCGAATCCGCCGGAAGGGCTGTTCACCAGCTCGAGGACACCGACGGTCTCACCGTTGTCGCAGGGAACGGCCAGAACACTCGAGGGTGACGACTCGACACCTCCGGCGCCCGCGTTGGAGGTGTCGTCGGGCCCGGGGCGCAGGGCGGCGGGTTGTCCCGAGGCGGCGGCGAACCCCGCCGCCCCCCTGGGTTCGATCCGCCGGCCGACCAGGGAACCGGGTTGGGAACCCCCGGCGGCGGCCAGCACCGAGAACTCGTCGCCGTCCAGGCCGAGGAGCCAGCCCGACTCGGCGCCGGTCGCTCTCACCGCCCAACCGATGATCGTCTGAAGAGTCGGGTCTGCTGAAGTGGTCATCGGGTGTCTCTGTCCTCCGGACCCAAATGGTGCCAGTCCCGCCCACCCCGTGCACGGTTCGGGACGGTACGGCCTCGTCGGGCCTCCCGGGAGGCCGTCGGTCATGGTGGCGACCGGGCCGGGATACGGTGGGCGGGTTCCACAGTGAGGCCGCAGCGGGGGTGTCCGTGACCACAGACGATCCGAACTGGTGGGACGGGGCGGTCGGGTACGAGGTGTACGTGAGGTCCTTCGCCGATTCCGACGGTGACGGGGTGGGCGACCTCGAGGGGATCAGGCGCCGCCTGCCGCATCTCGCCTGGTTGGGGGTCGACATCGTGTGGTTGACCCCGTTCTACCCCTCGCCGATGGCGGACTTCGGGTACGACGTCTCCGACTACGAGGCCGTCCACCCTCTGTTCGGCGACATGGCGGACTTCGACCGGCTGGTCTCCGACGCCCACGATCTGGGACTTCGGGTGGTCATCGACATCGTTCCGAACCACACCTCGAACCGCCATCCCTGGTTCGTGGACGCCCGATCGTCACCCGGTGCGGCCCGCCGGGACTGGTACATCTGGCGGGATCCGGGCCCCGACGGCGGTCCACCCAACAACTGGTGGAGTGTGTTCGGGGGCCCGGCGTGGACCCTCGATCCCGGGACCGGCCAGTACTACCTCCACCTGTTCCTGCCCGAGCAGCCCGACCTGAACTGGGCCAACCCCGAGGTGAGGGAGGCCTTCGTGGGGATCCTGCGGTTCTGGTTGGAGCGGGGAGTGGACGGTTTCAGGATCGACGTCGCCCACGCCCTGGCCAAGGATCCGGGGCTGCGGGACCTTCCCCAGCACTGTCGGGCCGACGAGTCCATGCACCGCACCGAGGCCTGGATGTGCTTCGACCACATCCACGACATCGACCAGCCGGAGGTGCACGAGATCTACCGGGAGTGGGCCGACCTGGCCGCGGGGTACGAGGCCGTCCTGGTGGGCGAGGTCTATCTGCTGCGACCATCCCAGGTGGTGCCCTATGTCAAGCCCCGCGGACACCTGGACCTGGCCTTCGCCTTCGCCCCGATGCACATGGCCTACGACCCGAGTGCCTACCGGCGCCTGTTCGGTCGGTTCACCGAGCTGGCCGATCGCGGTATCGCCTGGGTCCAGTGCAGTCATGACGAGCCTCGCTCGGTCACCCGTTTCGGAGGCGGTGATCTCGGCCGGCGTCGGGCCCTGGCCCTGTCGGTGCTGATGATGGGCCTGCCCGGTGTTCCGTGGTTGTACCAGGGCGAGGAACTGGCCCTGGAGGACGGCAAGGTGCCGGTGGACCGGATAGTCGATCCCGTGGGACGTATCCATCCCGAGGACAGCCGCGACGGATGCCGGACCCCGATGCCATGGGAGGAGGGCCCCGGGATGGGATTCACCACCGGTGAGCCCTGGCTGCCCATGGACGACCGGGACGGCGGAGACACCGTGGCCGTGCAGAAACGGGACCCGGGATCCTGGTTGAACCGCTACCGCAGGTTGATCTCCGTGAGGCACGAGATCGACCGGTTCGCCCGCCCCGACTCGATCGAGTGGATTGAGTCCCCCACCCAGGTGGTGGCCTACCGGAGGGGCCCCGTGCTGGTGATGGCGAACATGGCCGACGAACCCGTGGCGGTGACGTCACCCCCGGGGAAGTGGCAGGTCCGGTACTCCACGGGGAGGGGATTGCCCGGCGGATCGATCCCCCCGACCCTGGGTGGCGCCGAGGCGTTGATAGCGGTGAGGGACTGAGCGGGCCCCGGGGGCGGGACTCCACACCCGGCAGCTCTTAGGGGAAGTCCCTGCACTCTGCGCACCCGGCAGCTCGTAGGAAATAATCCTGCACTCTGCGCACCCGGCAGCTCGTAGGGGAAAATCCTGCAATCTCCTCCGGTCGGTGCCGACGGGAGGGGCATGTCCACCCGAGTCCGCCCCCTGGTGCTGCCCGACGCCGCTCCGGCCCCCATACTCGAACCCCAGTCGGCGGGGCTCGTGGCCCGGGCCTGCCGGCCCTGCGAGGTGACGTGGTACGGGTCGCCGGGGGACCCTTGCTGGTGCTGCGGCGAGGAGGGCTCCGACGGCCCGCTGCGCCTGTTCATAGCCGCCCGCCGCTAGCAGCCGGGCGGGTCCGTGACCCACCGGCCGGTGACTCCGCCGCCGGCCGGTCGCTCAGCTCCCCGCCGTTCTCTCGGCCGCCAGCCGCTCCCTCAGCTCCCCGCCGTTCTCTCGGCCGCCGGCCGGTCGCTCAGCTCCCCGCCGTTCTCTCGGCCGCCAGCCGCTCCCTCAGCTCCCCGCCGTTCTCTCGGCCGCGAGCCGTTCGCTCAGCTCCCTG
>DRKF01000468.1 GCA_011051915.1 Acidimicrobiales bacterium
GAACCGCTCCGGTCCGATCGGACCGGTTCACCTGAGCCAGTCCGGCTCCACCTCCACGGCGGCGATGTAGGCGGCGGGACCGGTGAGGTTCACCGAGCCCTCGGCGGCGATCTCCACGGTGACGCTCCCACCGGGCATGTCGACGGTGACCTCGGGACCGACCAGGCCCCAGTTGTGGGCCGCCCAGGCCGAGGCGCAGGCCCCGGTTCCACAGGCCTGGGTGACACCGGCGCCGCGTTCCCACACCCGCAACTCGACCGTGTCGGGTGCCGACACCCGGATCCACTCCACGTTGGCCCCGGCGGGAAACTGCCGCTCGTAGCCCGGTCCGACCGCCTCGAGATCGACCGCGGCGGGGTCCTCCACCAGCATGACCAGGTGGGGGTTGCCCACATCGAGGCCGGCCTCCCGCAACGGCGAGGTGGCGTGGTCGACCTCGGGGGCGTCGGTCAGGGGGGCGACCCGGCCCATGTCGACGGTCACCCGGCTCTCCCCCGGCCGGTTCCCCAGACCATGGACCACCTCACGGATCCCCCCGGCGGTCCACACGGTGAAACGCGAGGCGGGGGCCGCCCCGGCCATGACGGCCGCCTGGGCCAGACATCTCATGCCGTTGCCACTCATCTCTGCCGGAGAACCATCGGAATTGAGGAGTTCCATCGACAGATCGGCGCCGTCCCGCCCCGGTGTCACCCGGATCAGCCCGTCGGCACCGACACCGGTCCGCCGGTGGCACAGGGCCCGGGCCAACCCGGCGTCGACGGGCGAGCCGCGCTCGAGGTCGATCAGAACCAAGAAGTCGTTACCGAGACCATGGTGCTTGGTGAGATGCACCCTGCCAGTCTCTCAGGTGAAGAGGCCGATCACGATGTCAATTCCGCCACGAACTACCCGCGGTCCGCTACGGCAGACTGAGTTCGTAGGCCACGTCGACGACGTCACCCGTCAGCCCGAACGTCCCGACGAGGACGTTGAAGCCGGCAAGCTCAAGGTCACTGCCGACAAGAACGTAGGCATTCGTCCCCGATGCCACCATGCGCCGCCAATCAATCTGCGAAGGTGCATTCCCTGCCGGTATCGAGCCGAGAAACGGGGCATCGCCGAACGCGAACACCCCGCCATCGGCGCCCAGAAGCCAGTAACCCTTGCCCGATGGGGTGGCCACGATGTCCACGATCGGTGCCGCCAGGGTCACCCCGGGCGCTACGGCCGGTAGGGATCCGAGGAAGGGGGCGTCGCCGAATGCGAACACCCCGCCGTCCGCGGCCACCAGCCAATAGCCGCCGGGGGCGGCGGCGATTCCGGTGACCGGCTGATCCAGCTCAATGCTGCCCAGACTTCCTCGGAACCGAGCTCCGCCCAGAGCGAACACTCCCCCATCACGCGCCGCAAGAAGCAGTCCTCCATCGGTCGGGATCGTCGCGTCGACCACGGGTTGGGCCAGGCTCATACCCGTCAGCGGAGAAGCGAGCTCGGCGACGGTCCCGTGAGAACCCACGTCCCCTGTATCGGAAACCAGGTAGTACCCGAGCTGGTCCGCCGGTGCCGCTATGGCGACGGCTCGGCCCTGGCCCTCGAAGTTGCCCATGTGGGCCTGACCCAGCGCCTCGACCGTCCCGTCGGACCTCAGGACCCAGCCGGACAGAGTTCCGTTCGGGGATTCAGCCGAAGCTACGCCCACCGACACGACCAGCAGCATCAGGGCGAGGAGAACCCCCATCAGGCCTCGCCGCCGACCCGGAGCCACCTCCGCCCTATCAGACACGAGACCACGTTGGCATCGAGAAGCTGACATTGTCTCCCGTAAGATTGTTGTACAACTCCCACCTAGCCTGGGTTCCTGAGATTCCCGCAGGTACGGTCACGGTCATTTTCACCTCTTGCCACCGCCCGTAAGAGAGACTAACAGTGGTACTGCCCAATAGTGAAGGACTGGTAGCGAGGCCAGGTGAATCACACTCAAATCATCGATCCAGGCCCCCGAATAGTTTGGGTCCTGCGGAGTTCAACTATGAACGCGTCATCGGCGGGCGATTTCGACCGTCCGAGGCCGGGCTGCTCAGGACCAGTATAGTGCTGAGGAATCTCTGCTGAGGCTGTCTTGCCGGTCTTGAAACCCCCTAAGTGATTCCCCCGCGACAAAGGAGGATATCGAACCGGCCAGGAAGAGAAACACGAACAAGCTCACTCGTCCATGGAGTTTCACACCAACACCTTCACACCCAACAGTCCCATAGGGCACACTCCCATAGGATATACTCCCATAGGCTGACCAGCCTCTTGGGCTAATAGAATCCTCGAGATTCTGTCAAGAGGGAGCATCCCATGCAGCGGCTCCCACCACGATGGGCAATCGAATCCCACCGATGTTCAGCCTCTCAACAGGATCCCGCGGCCGCGGCCTCCGCCCGCTCGGCCATCTCCTCGACCCGGCCGAAGGGGATCCAGTGAATCCTGGGATCCCGGCGGAACCAGCGCTGCTGGCGGCGGGCGAACTTGCGGGTGCGCCGTATTGCCTCATCGAGGGCCTCTTCCAAGGTGGTCTCGTCCCGCAGATGGGCGGCCAGCTCGCGGTAGCCGAGGGCCTGTGAGGCGGTGCGACCCATTGGGGTCTCGGCCTCGAGCAGGTGCCGCACCTCATCGAGAAACCCCAGCTCCATCTGGGTGCGGTAACGCTCCCCGATGCGCCGATCCAGGGTGTCCCGTTCGATCTCGATTCCGACCAGGACGAAGGGCACGTCGGGGTAGGTCTCCAGTCCGGGGCCGAAGCTGCTGAAGGGACGCCCCGAACCCACGGTGACCTCCAGAGCTCGCAGCACCCTGCGCCGGTTGGTGGGTTCCATTCTCGAGGCGGCCAACGGATCGAGATCCGACAGCCGTCGGTGCAACACCACGGTGTCGGGCTCGGCCTCCAGCTCGGCGACCACCTCGGGGTAGCGAGGCGGCGGGGTGAGGCCGTCGACCACCGCCCTCAGGTACAGCCCGGTTCCCCCCGCCAGCAGCGGGCGGTCGCCGGCCGAGAGGGTCTCGGTCATGGCCGCTCGGCAGGCCTCGGCGTAGTCCACGACGGTGAAGTCCTCGTCCGGCCGGACCAGGTCGATCAGCCGGTGGGGAACCTCGGCCTGTTCTTCGGCGGTGGGTTTCGCCGTGCCGATGTCCATCCCCCGGTACACCTGCATGGAGTCCACGGAGAGAATCCGGGTGTGTCCCCACTGTCGGGCCAGATGCAGGGCCAGGGCCGACTTGCCCGAGGCCGTCGGACCCACGATCACCAGGGGACGTTCGGCCACCGGTTCGGGACTCAGGCCGATACCACCGGGATGCGGGTCCGGTGGGTCGGTACGTGCACGACCTCCACCAGCTCACCCATGAGCGAGTGGGCCAGAGCCCGGGTGACCTCCACGGTGGCGTAGGTGCCGGGACGCAGGCGCCGCTCGGAGGGGAAGTGGACGAGCTTGTTCTGGCGGGTGCGGCCGGTCAGCCGCGAGGGATCCCGCTTGGAAGGTCCCTCCACCACCACCTCTTCGATCCGCCCCACCCGGGCCTCGTGGCGGATCCGGGCCGAGCGGTCGATGACCGTCTTCAGGCGGGCGAAGCGCTCCGACACCACCCCGGGGTCGACGAAGCGGTCGACCATCTCGGCGGCCTCGGTGCCCGGTCGGGGAGAGAAGATGAAGGTGTAGGCGCTGTCGTACTCCGCCGCCGCCGCCACCTCCATGGTGGCCTCGAAATCGGCGTCGGTCTCACCGGGGAAACCCACGATGATGTCGGTGGTGACGGCCAGATCTTCGATGCGGTCACGGGCGGCGAACAACTTCTCGAGATAGCGCTCCCCCGTATATCCCCGGTGCATGGCCGCCAGCACCCGGTCGCTGCCCGACTGCAGGGGCAGGTGCAGGTGCTCACACACCTCGGGCACGGTGGCCATGGCCTCGATGGTCTCGGGGCGGAGGTCCTTGGGGTGAGGGCTGGTGTAACGCACCCGCCGAATCCCTTGCACCTGACCGACCTCGACCAGCAGATCGGCGAACAGGGGACGGGCCCGGTGCTCACCGCGGGCCCAGCTGCGGCCGGTTAGGGATTCGAGCTCGCTCTGATCACCGGCGAAGCCCCGTCCGGCCAGGGTGAGGTCGCGGCCGTAGGAGTTGACGTTCTGCCCCAACAGGGTCACCTCGGTGACGCCTTCGGCGGCCAGGTCCACCACCTCGGTCGCGAGTTCGCCGAACGGCCGGCTGATCTCCCGGCCCCGGACGGCGGGCACGATGCAGAAGGCGCAGTTGTTGTCGCAGCCGATCTGGATGGTGACCCACGCCGCGTAGTCGACCTCCCGCTTGACCGGCAGGGCCGAGGGGAACTCCTCGGACTCCTCGAGGATCTCGGTGAGAGGACCCTGGCGGCGGGCCCGGGCCAGCAGTTCGGTGGCCCGGCCCACATTGTGGGTGCCGAACACCACGTCCACGTGGGGAGCGCGTTGGCGGATGAGTTCGCGGTCCTTCTGGGCCAGGCACCCGGCCACGGCGATCTGCAGGTCGGGGTTGGCGACCTTGAGACGCTTCAGCTCGCCCAGGTGCCCGTAGAGCTTGTTGTCGGCGTTCTCCCGGATACAGCAGGTGTTGAACACGATGACGTCGGCTTCGGAAAGCGAGTCGGCCGCGGTGAGGCCGTCGGCCTCCAGCAGACCCGAGATGCGCTCCGAATCATGCTCGTTCATCTGGCACCCGTAGGTGCGCACCAGGTACTTGCGGGTCACCCCCGACAGGCTAACCGTCCCCAGCCGCGACTCCCTCGCCCCATCCCCACCCCATCTGTGAGACCTGGGGACCCCCACCAAGACCCCACATCTCAGAAAAGCCGGCGATCCCCCCATCTGTAAGACCTGGGGACCCCCACCAAGACCCCACATCTCAGAAAAGGCGGCGATCCCCCCATCTGTGAGACCTGGGGACCCCCACCAAGACCCCCCATCTCAGAAAAGGCGGTGTTGGGTGGGCGGTACCAGGGGGATCGGGCGAGCGCGTCCCGGGTCGGAGGAAGGGTCCGACCCGGGTAGTGAGCCCGGGGTGGCCGGGACGGTCCGGAGGAGGGGCCGGACCGTCGCTCAGCTCACCACCAGGAGCAGGGAGACCGCCTGCACGGCCAGCACTACCGCCACCAGGAATGTCAGTCTTGCCAGTCCGGGCACGTCTACCCCCGCCTTGTCTGTTTGCACCGCGCACAAGGAACAACGCCCGACCCTGGGGACGATGACACCTCTCAGCGCGATTTCCGTCTGATTCTGTGACATTTGGGCCCGCAAACCGCTCGGCCCACCCTCCCGACGTCGACCGACCGGTTTGGTCGCGCGATTTCGAGGGGTGGGCCGGTGGGATTCTCCGAACCGCGGAGGGTGTCCGAAGAGGATCCGGGAAGGGAACCCGATCAGCCGTCGGTGTCGGCGGGGGCCTCCTCGCCCTCCTCGGTGGCCTCGGGCTCGGGGTTCAGGGTGGCTCGGATCCGGCCGTCGATCTCCATCATGATCTCGGGATTGGCGGTGAGGAAGTTCTTGGAGTTCTCCCGACCCTGGCCGAGCTGCTCGCCCTCGTAGGTGTACCAGGCCCCCGATTTCTTCACGATGCCCTGATCGACACCGACATCGAGCAGCGAACCCTCGCGGCTGATGCCCTTGCCGTACATGATGTCGAACTCGGCCTGGCGGAAGGGGGGCGCCACCTTGTTCTTGACGATCTTGGTGCGGGTGCGGTTGCCCACCACCTCGCCGGAGTCCTTGATGGCCTCGATGCGGCGGATGTCGATACGCACCGAGGAGTAGAACTTCAGGGCCCGCCCGCCGGGGGTGGTCTCGGGGGAACCGAACATGACCCCGATCTTCTCCCTCAACTGGTTGATGAAGATCACGATGGTCTTGGTGCGGTTCATGTTGGCGGTGAGCTTGCGCAGGGCCTGGGACATCAGGCGGGCCTGCAGCCCCACGTGGGTGTCACCCATGTCGCCCTCGATCTCGGCCCGGGGGGTCAGGGCGGCCACGGAGTCGATCACCACCACGTCGATGGCGCCGGAACGCACCAGCATGTCGGTGATCTCCAGGGCCTGCTCCCCGGTGTCGGGCTGGGAGATGAGCAGCTCGTCGACATCCACCCCGATGTTGCGGGCGTACTCGGGATCCATGGCGTGTTCGGCGTCGATGTAGGCGCAGACCCCGCCGTTGCGCTGGGCCTCGGCCACCACGTGCATGGCCAGGGTGGACTTGCCCGAGGCCTCGGGGCCGTAGATCTCCACCACCCGGCCGCGGGGCAGACCCCCTATTCCGAGGGCCAGGTCGAGGGCCAGGCTGCCGGTGGACACCGATTCCACCTTCATCGAGCCCCGGTCACCCATCTTCATGACCGAGCCCTTGCCGAACTGGCGCTCGATCTGCGACAGAGCCATGTCGAGGGCCTTGTCTCGCTCCACTGTGATCTCCTTGTCGCCGCCGGGGGGACCGGTAGGCATTGTCAGCCGGGTATGAGCCGTCTCGGGTGGGTTGGTGCCGGGGATCTCCCCGACGGGAACGAACCTACGGAGAGGGTGGGACAGCCTCCCCCAGGGGGATACCGCCGGCCCCTCACCGGGGGACGACACCACTGTACTTTCGAACGCCTGTTCGCTCAAGCATTGCCGGCACATTTCCGAACAGCTGTTCGTAGCCGGCCACCTGGACCCACCAGCAGAGGCGACGACCGGCCGGCCGAGGATGCTCTCCTACCGAAAGGCGGGAGCCACCTGTTCGATGAACAGGTCCATGGTCTCCCGGCGACGGGCCGCGGGCCCGAGGTTGAAGTCGGGGATCACGATTTCGTCCACCCCGACCTCGCGGTAGGCGGCGATGATCTCCGTCACCTGCTCGGGAGTGCCGATGATCGTGGGCCGGTCGATGGGGTTCTCCCGGATCCGGGCCAGCCAGGACTCGTCGGTGGACAGGAACAGCAGGGCCACCGCCGAGCGGGAGATCTCGGCGGGATCGCGCCCCACCCTCTCGCAGTGACCCTCGAGCACCGAACCCTTGTGGGCCAGCACCTCGGGGGTACCCCACACGTTCCACTCGTCGGCCCAGCGGGCGGCGATGGCCAGGGTGCGCTTCTCCCCTCCCCCACCGATCAGGAGGGGCAGGGGGTCCTGCAACGGCTTGGGCTCCAGGGGGGCGTCGACCAGGTTGTAGTAGCGACCCGAGAAGTTGGAGATCTCCCGGGTGTAGAGGCTCTTGATGACCTCACATGCCTCCTCCAACATGTCGAGGCGCTGCCCGGCGGTGCCGAAGGGGATGCCGTAGGCCCGGTGCTCGGACTCCATCCAGCCCGAGCCCAGCCCCAGCACGATCCGACCACCCGAGACGTGATCGATGCTGGCCACCATCTTGGCCAGTACCGCCGGGTAGCGGTAGGTGTTGCCGGTGACCATGGTGCCGATGCGGACCCGCGGTACCAGGGCCGCCAGGCCGCCGATGGTGCCCCACGCCTCGTGGTAGGGCTCGGTGGGTTCCCCGGCGAAGGGCAGGAAGTGGTCGGCCAGCCAGATGCCGTCCCATCCCGTCGACTCGGCGTGCTGACAGGTCTCGAGGATCTCGGCCCACGGGTGGGAGTTCCCCGTCCAGAAACTGAAGCGCATGGGTCGACTGTAACCCGCCCGGTAGATTCAGTCCCATGAGCGAATTCGTCGACGTCACAGAACACGGCCGGGTACTCGAGGTCCGGATCGACTCCGGCAAGGGCAACCCCATCTCCTTCGAGGTACTCGCCGCCTTCGACGAGGTGCTCGACACCTTCGAGAAGTCCGAGTCCCACGGCAGCCTGGTCATCTCCGGTCAGCCCGGGATCTTCAGCGGCGGCTTCGACCTGGCGGTCATGAGGGGTGAGAACATAGACGAGGTGATCCGCCTGGTGGGGCTGGGCGGCCGGCTCGTGCACCGCATCTTCTCGGGCCACAAGCCGTCCGTGGCCGCGGTGACCGGACACGCCGTGGCCGCCGGGGCCCTACTGGCCCTGGGGACCGACAGCCGTATCGGCGCCTCCGACGCCCGCATGGGTCTGCCCGAGGTGGCCCTGGGAATGGTGCTCCCCGACTGGGCCCAGATCCTGGCCGAGGCCCGGCTGAACCCCTCCCATCTCCAGCAGGCCACCGCCACCTCCCGCATGTACGAGGGGGCCGACAACGTGGCCGCCGGTTTCCTCGACGAGATCGTCCCCGCCGACCAGGTGGTGGAAAGGGCCCTCATGGAGGGCGAGCGCCTGGCCGACCTGTCCCCCCGGGCCTACATCGGCCACATGGAACGCCACCGCCGCCCCCTCTCCGACGCCATGGCCAAGGCCATAGACGTCGAGATGGCCGCCGCCGGATCCTGAGGGCGGGTCCAGGACTACCCACGGACCCACCGGCTTCCGGCCCGAGCACACGCCTTGTCTCCCCTCCGGGTGGCAGGCGAGGTCAGGGGTCGAGGACGTCGTCCCCCGCCCACAACCGGAAGTCTTCCCATCCGCCATGACTGACGGGTTGCCGGAAGTCGATCACCCGGGGGCGGCCGGGGCCCACGGTGACCCGGTATTCGAATCTCTTGATGGTGGGCAGGCTCTGGTAGCTGAGAGCGAATCCGGCATTGACGGGTTCCTGGGGCTCGGACGTGGCCAGGGGTCCGTTGATGACGATGACATCTCCGTCGCGGTATCCCCAGGTCAACTCCGAACCGGGCGTGCTGTCGGGGGCGGCCTCGACCACGACCGACCCTTCCACGAACCTGCCTGCCCGAAGAGGCC
>DRKF01000469.1 GCA_011051915.1 Acidimicrobiales bacterium
CAGGACCAGAGCGGGGTCTGGGCGGCGTGGGTGAGGAACAACTCCGGTGAGGTACGGGGTTCGCTGCGCCGAACATCGGCGAAAGAGCGGTCCAAGGGGGCGAGGGCCGACAGCCGGACCACCACGACGACCACGGCACCGACGCGCACGGTCGAGGAGGCGCCGGCGCTCGCTCCGACGGTGACCGTGGAGGGATCGACCTTCCCGGTGGACCGGGTGTCCACCACGACCGCCACCGATGCCGTCGTACTCGCACCCGAAGCCGTCACCGTCGCCGCCTCCTTCGACTGGTCGATGACTCCCAGGTACGAGGACTCGTGGAAGGCGTGGGGATACGTGTTCCCCGACGGCCAGATCGGCTACGACCCGTCCTTCGTCCACCCGAGCCGGTATCAGGTCGAGCTCGACGCGTGCACCTCCAACGGTGGTGGACAGGCCATCGACGAGTACCGCTGGACCCTCCGGCAGGACGGCGAACCGCTGGACACCGCCACCTCGAGAACGTGTCTGCTCCTCAATTCCGAGGACCGTCCCGACAGTGAGCGCCTGGACTTCCCCGCCGAGGGTCGCTACCTGGTCGATCTCCAGATCCTCACAAGCGGAGGCATAACCGCCCGCCAGACTCGCGAGGTGATCGTCAACGACGTCCTGATCGTGTCGATCGGCGACTCCTCGGCATCGGGAGAGGGGAATCCGCCCTTCGTGTTCAACCGGTGCCACCGCGGCAAGACCTCGGGACACTCAATGGCGGCCCAGCTCGTGGAGGACGCCGACCCCCGGACCTCGGTCACCTTCCTGTCATACGCCTGTTCGGGCGCCCGCCTGGACGTCGGTCTGATGAGGCCCTACGACGGAATCGAGGACACCGAGGGCCCCGAGCTGCCGCCACAGGTCGAGCAGGTGTTCCGCGGAGTGTGCTCAGTCGACCCCGGGGACTGCAACGCGTCGGATCAGCGCACGGTGGACCACCTCCTGGTGGCGATCGGGGTGAACGACATCCACTTCTCAGAGGTCCTGTTGGGCTGCATGTTCGACGCGGACTGCCATCGAAGCGCCGCCCTCGAGGAACTGATCGCCACCGGTCTGTCCCACATCGAGAATCGGGATCCGCTCACCGACACCAGCGTCTCGGATCTGGTCGATCAGTTGAACACGTACCACGGCGTGGGAATACCTGTCCTGAGGCGATATCTGACCGAGTATCCAGATAACCCGTTCGGAAGCCCATCCGGCGAGCCGAGCAGAGGTTGCGGACTCACCAGAGGCGTCAAGACGCCCGAAGCCGCCTGGCTCCACGACCAGGCCGTGATCCTGAACCGGGCCCTCGAGGCCGAGTCGGTGCGTCGTGACTTCACCTACGTCGGCGGCATCGCCGAACGCTTCTCGAACCGGGGCTACTGCGCCTCCGACACCTACTTCGTCGCCATCAACCAGTCGTTTCTGAATCAGGGCGACAAGTCGGGGGCCATGCACCCGACCCGGGCCGGCCACACCGCCATCGCCGAACAGGTTGTGGACGCCATGCACTCCCAGCTTCCGGCGGCTCCGGCCACCCACGTCACCCTCAGGATCGAGTCCCTGCGTGTGCACCCGATCAACGCCAACGCAGGCGGTACCACCAACGGGGGTTCGAAGTTCACGGACGGCCTGATCGGGACCCGGTTCGTGGCCCAGGGTGCGGAGACCCACGACGGATTCAGCCTCGACAGCGCCACCCGGGTGTTCGAGAACCGCATCCAGCCCGATGTGTTCGTACCTCTTCCCGCCGAGCTCATGACCTTCGAGTTCGACGTGCCGGCCGGTGACGGCCTGGTCGTGGTCGGTGGTGTGACCGGCGGTGTCGCCCGGGAGACACACCAGATCTCGCCGGTACTCAGCGACCATCAGTTCGAGATGAGCGGCTCCAGCGACACCCTTCAGTTCGACGTCCGCTACCGGATAACGACAGAACCGATACTCGTGGCCACCTCCCGGTAGTCAGGACGGTGGTCAGGGCGCCGAGTCATTCCGAGCCTGTCATTCCGAGGTCCACCGGATCCCGCGGCCGTCGTCGCCGATGATGCAGCCCACGGGCGACCACCCACCCGGCCGCCGGGCTGGATGGTTGCGTACCGGGAGAGTCCGGCCGGGGAAAGGTGCCCGACACCGGCGAGTTGACCGGTGGCGCTCTCTTGGCTAGCCCGGGTGGATGGTCAAGTACTCCGACGGTCCTTCCACCGACGTCTCGGTCCACGTCGACGCCCCACCCTCGAGGGTGTGGCCCCTCCTCTGCGACATCAACCTCCCCGGCCGGTTCTCCCGTGAGTTCCAGCGGGGGGAATGGATCGACGATGGTCCGGCTCCGGGAGCCCGCTTTCGCGGTTTCAACCACCACGAGGCCGTGGGCGAGTGGAACGTCGAGTGCACGGTGACCGCCATGGAGGAGAACCGGGTCTTCGAGTGGACCGTGGGCGACGTCGAGAACAGGTCGGCCCGGTGGAGGTTCGACCTGGAACCGGAGGGCGAGGGATCGGCCCTGCGGTTCAGCGCCGAGATGGGTCCGGGGCCATCGGGCCTCACCCCGGCGATCGAACGGATGCCCGATCGCGAGGAGGCCATCGTCGCCCGCCGCCTGTCGGAGTGGACCGAGAACATGCAGCGCACAGTCGAGGGCATCAAGGCCCTCGCCGAGGGCGCCGGGTCGTGACCCTGAGGGTCGGGACATACCCCTCTTCGTTCGACGCCGGTGGAGTCGAGTACGTGCGCAACGCCGAGCGTCTCGGCGTGGACTCACTGTGGACCCCCGAAGCCTGGATGTACGACGCCCTCACGCCTCTGGGCTACTTCGCCGCGGTCACCGAGCGGATTCGCCTGGCGACGGGAGTCGTGCAACTCGGCGCCCGCTCCCCCGCCATGCTGGCGATGTCGGCTCTCGCCCTCCAGCAGATGTCGGGAGGCCGGTTCGTGCTCGGGGTCGGCACCAGCGGTCCGCAGGTCATGGAGGGCTGGCACGGCGTCCCGTTCGATCGTCCGGTCACCCGCACCAGCGAGACGATCGACATCATCCGCCTGATCGCCTCCGGGGAGCGGGCGACCTACCGGGGAGAGGTGTACGAGCTCCCCCTGCCCGACGGACAGGGACGTCCGCTGCGGTCGCCCGTGGCGGGAGCGGAGATCCCCATCTACGTGGCGGCCATGGGACCGGCCAACCTGCGACTCACCGGAGCCAAGGCCGACGGTTGGGTCGGTACGGCGTTCCTGCCCGAAAGCGGCGACGTGTTCATCGATCCGATCCGCCGGGCGGCCGAGGCCGCCGGCCGCAGCCTGGACGACATCGAGCTGACCGCGGCGGTGACTCTCGAGTTCGGCGATGATCCCGAGGAGGCCGCCCGCCGCCATGCCGCCGGATACGCCTTCACCATCGGGGCCATGGGTTCGTCATCGACCAACTTCTACAACCGGGCCTTCGCCAGGCAGGGATTCGGCGAGGCGGTCGAGAAGGTCCAGTCCCTGTGGCAGGCCGGCGACCGGGACGCCGCTAGGGCCGCCGTCCCCATCGAGATAGGGCTGCACACCAACCTGCTCGGTCGCGACACCGATGTGGCCGACCGGCTCCGTCGCTACCGCGAGGTGGGGATCGACATGCTGCGGGTCAACGTCGCCGGCGAGGACGACACGTCGCGCCTGGACTCTCTGGCCCGGCTCATGGACATCGTGGCCACCGTCAACTCCGAGCCACCGCCACGCGACCGCGGTGCCGAGGCCGACCCGCCGTGAGCGAGGTTCATCCCCCGCTGTGTCACCGGAGGGTGTCTCCGCCACGCCTCCGGTCGCCGGCACTGGTGGCCGGTGGGCAGTTCACTGCCGCGACATCTCGTTTCGGGCCCGGGCCGCTTCAGCCGAGCGACTGGATCTCGGAGGTAGCTGGATGACGATCTCGTGGATGGTTCCGGTGAACGCGAAAGGGGCCGAGTAGCGGTTCGACACCGCGGAGCCGTGATCCTCGCCCACGCTGGACCCCACCGAGGAGACGATTCGCATGTAGAACGGAATCGAGGCCCGACCACAGGTTCGACCGTCGACGGAGACCTCGACCCAACCGGTGGTGCGGCCGTCTCGTTCGAGGTGCACCCCGAGGGTGCAGTCACCAGCGGGAACCTCGATCGTCGACTCGACGACGGTGTGCTCGTCGAAGGCGTTGTAGTCGACCACCAGCCGGCCGTTCTGCACGAAGACCGAGCAGCCGGAGTTCTCGGTCCCGGTCGCCCACAGGACTCCGGCGTCACCGGCGGAGCTCGTGATTCGTGCCGTGAGATCGAAGGCCCGGCCGCCGATGGACGCCGACGAACCCGAGGGGATCGGGGCCATGGGCGGCCGGTAGACGTAGCGTCGATCGAGGCGGTGCGGCGAATGGTCACTCCGATGGACACCGAACAGGGCGAGCGTGCGGTCGTCGAGGGGGAGGACCCCGTTCCGGTGGGCCTCGCTCCACCACAGATCGATCATCTCGGCCAGGCGTTCGGGCTCCGTCCGGGCCAGATCGTGGCATTCGGAGGGGTCGGTGGAGATGTCGTAGAGCTCCCAGGGTTCGGTGTCGAAGTCGTCACCCTGATTGTGCTTGGTGACGGCCTTCCACCACACCCCGTCCCGCTCCGCTATCAGGGCCCGGCTGCCGGAGTTCTCGAAGTACTGAAGTGTGTTCACCGCCGGAGCGGCGGGATCGTCGAGCACGGATACGAACGAGTGGCCCGTCACCGGCATCTGCTCCACGCCCCGGTAGGTGTCCGGTGGGGTGACGCCGAGCAGGTCGTAGATCGTCGGGGCGACGTCGGAGACGTTCACAAACTGTGATCTCATGCTGCCGGCGTTGTCGGCGCCGAAGCCGGCCGGCCAGTGCATGATCATCGGTACGTGGACCCCGCCCTCGTGGGTGTTCTGCTTGTACCAGCGAAACGGTGAGTTGCCGCACTGGGCCCAACCCCACGGGTAGTTGGTGTGACTGTGCGGGCCCCCGATGTCGTCGATCCGCCCGACGGCCTCGTCGGGTGACTCGAGAATCCCGTTGAAGAACTTCATCTCGTGCATGACCCCGAAGGGTCCACCCTCCTGGGAGGCGCCGTTGTCGGCCATGACGATGAGAATGGTGTTTTCCAGTTCGCCCATGTCCCGCAGGCCCTCCACCAGGCGGCCGATCTGGTCGTCGGTGTGGTCGAGGAAGGCGGCGAAGGCCTCCTGGAGGCGACTGGCCAGCCTCCGCTGGTTCTCAGGCAGGCCGTCCCAGGCGTCGACCCCCGGATTACGGGGCGCCAGCAAGGTGTCGGGGGAGATGACACCGAGGGCGATCTGCCTCTCGTACCAGCGCTGACGGACGACGTCCCACCCCTCGTCGTAGCGGCCCCGGTACTTCTCGAGGTACCTGGCCGGAGCCTGGTGTGGTGCATGGGTGGCGCCGAAGGGCAGGTAGGCGAAGAAGGGGCGGTCGGGGCGGACCCCCCTGCTGTCGTTGATCATCCGCAGCAGCTGATCGACGAGATCCTCCGAGAGGTGGTAGCCCTCCGAATCCTTCGGGCCGCTTCCCGCCGGTGGGTCGATGTGGGTGTTGTCCCGCACCAGCTCGGGGTGGAACTGGTCGGTCTCGCCCTCCAGGAACCCGTAGAACCGGTCGAAACCGCGGCCGAGGGGCCACTGATCGAAGGGTCCGGCGGCCGAGATGTCCCGGGTCGGCGCCAGGTGCCACTTGCCGGTACAGAAGGTGGCGTACCCCTCGGCGTGGAGGACCTCGGCGATCGTGGCCGCGGAGTTCGAGATGTGGCCGAGCTGGTTGGGGAACCCGGTGCGCCAGTTCGACACGCCGCGCATCCCGACCGCATGTTGGGACCGGCCGGTGAGCAGCGCCGCCCTCGTCGGCGAGCACAGCGGGGTCACGTGGAAGTTGGTGAACTGGATCCCGGCCGCGGCCAGGGCATCCACATTCGGGGTGTCGATGTCCGATCCGTAGCAACCGAGTTGGGCGAATCCGGTGTCGTCGAGCAGGACGATCACCACGTTGGGGGCGCCCGGAGGGGGATGGGGAGGTTCGGCGAAGTACGGCTCGGACTCGGCCACCGTGCGGCCGATGGTCCCCTTGAACTCGGCCACGCCGGCTCCTCTCTCAGACCGTGATCGACGTGAGGTCGTCACCGATGAATACCTCACCGTCGTAGTGCTCCGCCGCCCGGGCGACCCACTCCGGATACTGCTCGGGCGTCGGAGCCGGGACCATGTGGGTCAGCGCCAGTCGCTTGGCTCCGACCCGAGAGGCGGTCAGGGCCGCCTCCTCCACACCGGAGTGGTAGTCGAGGATGTCCTGCATCATCGGATGACGGATCGCCTCGACCAGGTCGCGGCGGATGACGGTCTGCACGTAGAGATCCGCATCGAGGGCCAGCTCGTCGACCCCGGCACAGGGGATGGTGTCCCCAACGAGCGCGACCGTGCTGCCTCCGTGCGTCAACCGGTACCCCACCGTCGGTCGCACGGGAGCGTGCTCGGTCGCCGCCGTCGCGATCTGTACGTCGTCCACGGCGAATGAGTCTCCGGGCTCGATCTCGGTGATCCGGACCCGAGGGGGATCGGTCAGCACCTCGTGATGGTCGATGCGGTAGCCGATGTCGGCCTCCAGAGCGCGGATCTGACGCTCCACGAACTGTGCCGTGCCGACGGGACCGAAGATGGGCAGTGCGCCGTTTCCCTGGGTCATCACCCAGTGGGTGGTGATCACGTCGTTGAGGGCACAGACATGATCGCTGTGCAGATGGGTGATCAACACCCCGGCCAGGAGCCCCGGCAGCGACCCGGCACCGGCCATGCGCATCACGACTCCCCTGCCGGCATCCACCAGGATGTGGGTTCCACCCGCCTTGACCAGCGTCGAGGGCCCGGCCCGATCGGCATCGGGCAGCGGTGAGCCCGTCCCGGTCAGAATGATCTCCATCGGGCGGCCCCCTTCTCCCCCGCACCAGCCTCGGCTGTCAGTATCACCGGTTCCACGCCCGAAGCTCCATTCGAGACCTCCGGGTGGGCGGGTTCGGCGGGGCCTCGCCCCAGGACAGTCCACCCGACGCGATCCGGATCGGCTGCCTCATCGGCTCCCTCGAGGCCTCCCCGGCGGTTGCTCCGAGGCCCGGCCGGTTGTCAGGGACGGGGTGCGTACAGCGGGTTGTCGAAGGGCCACGCCTCGGCCAACCAGCTAGTGACCGCCTCCCACAGCAGCACGTCGAGTTCGGCCCGGTCCGCCCTCACCCAGGACTGCACCTCGACATCGTGCCCGGCTTCGTCGGTCGGGTAGATGTAGACACACCCCACAACCTCGTCGCCGGTGAGCACCGAGTACGTGAACCCGGTCCGGTCCCTGAAGTCCCGGGCGTGTCTCTCGAGATCAGCGAGGTTCCGCTCGAGCGACATCTCGGTCGGCCAATCCCCGTCGGGAAAGCCGGGCG
>DRKF01000470.1 GCA_011051915.1 Acidimicrobiales bacterium
CTACTTCGCACCGTGGGCAATACCACGCCCGGAGCTGCGTTCCTACTTCGTGCCGTGGGCAATACCACGCCCGGAGCTGCGTTCCTACTTCGCGCCGTGGGCAATACCACGCCCGGAGCTGCGTTCCTACTTCGCACCGTGGGGAATACCACGCCCGGAGCTGCGTTCCTACTTCGTGCCGGGGTGATCGTCGCCACCGGATGGAGGCAGAACCGATGGATCTGGAATTCTGGGTGGACCCCATATGACCGTGGTGCTGGGTGACGGCCCGTTGGGTCGTCGACGAGGTGAAGCCCGCCCGTGATCTGCGTATCACGTGGCAACCGATCAGCCTGCTGTTCAAGAACGAACCCGAGGAGGGTTCGGACTACTACGATGCCTCCCTGTTCACCCACAAGCTTCTGAGAGTGATGGAGTCGGTACGGGCGACCGAGGGCGACGACGCCGTCTTCGAGCTGTACTGGGAGTACGGCCGCCGTATCCACCATGACCAGGACCGCGACTTCACCGCCGCGGCTGCCCTCGGCTCCATCGGCTACGACGTCTCCCACGCCGCCGCCTTCGACGACGAGGCCTGGGACGCCGAGATCCGCAAGCGTATGGACATCGGCCTGGACCTGTGCGGCGATGACGTCGGCACGCCGATCATCGCCTTCGACGATCGCAAGGGTGTCCGCCAGGGGTACTTCGGGCCGGTGATCACCCGGGTACCTCCCACCGAGGACTCCCTCGCCCTGTGGGACGCCCTCCAGGCCATGATGAACATCGACGGCTTCTGGGAGCTCAAACGCACCCGCACCGAGAGGCCCGAGTTCGGCGAACGGCCCTGACACCCGACCGACCGGATCCCCGGCCGCTCAGCGGCCCGACGCACCAGGGACCCGAGGTCTCTCAGCCCCCGAGATCCCAGTTGACCGCGGACAACGGGTCGGGCCGGTAGGAGCAGAAGCTCCCGGTGTTGATGGAGTTCTCCAGATGGCGGCCCAGCAACGGCGCCACCACCTTGATACGGGTGATGGCGGTCCTGATGCTCTTGGTCACCCGCACCCGGGCCCGTTCGGAGTTCGAGGCGCTGGCCCTCGAGCGACCCCGAAAGCCAGTCGACCGGGCCAGGTGGTCCACCAACTGGTCGAGTTCCTCCCGGGCGGCCTCGCGCCTCACCGGATCGTTGAACCGGGACGCCTCCTCGACCTCCGATTCCAGGTCGCTGATCCTGCGCCGGTAGGCGGCCAGAGCCTGGGAGTCCACCAGGGGGTCGGTCGCCTCACCTGTTCTCAGCCCGTCCTCGATCAGCCCGGCCCGGCCGGGTGCCCGGCTGATGCCGTCGATCACCGCTGACAACTGGAGAGCGGAGAACTCCCGGTCCGGATTGCCCAACAGGGTGGCCACGGCGGCCATTCCCTTGAGATGGGCGACGGTGCCCGTCTCCTCACCCAACCCGACCTTCCAGACGTCACCTCTCCTCACGAACACCCCCCTCGGAGCCGACCCGGTCGTGTCGAGTGCGTCCGGAGGTCCCGAACCGACGGCCCGAACGGCTCTCTCGCGTGAGCCGATGTCGAGTTCGGCCAACGTGTTCGCCATTCTCTCCAGCCCCAGATCGGCAGCCGCCCGGGACGCCTGCTCCATCTTGACGACTGCCGCTGCGGGGTCACCACCCGCCAGCGCCAACAGGGCCTCGTGGTGCAGCAGTTCGTGCTCGAACACGACCGCACCGGAGCCCACGATCGAATCGCGGGCCAGCGCCAGATCCCCGCGGGCAGTCTCGAGATCACCGGCCACGGTCGCCGCCCAGCCCCGGGTCAGAGCGACCGGACCATGGACGGCCAACCCCGTACCGTGCACCACCCAGTCCCTGCGGTGCGGTGCCAGCAGCTCGACCGCCTGACGGCACTGGGCGGAATCTCCCACCGTCGCCGCCGCTCCGGCGGCCATCACCGCTGTCGGCAGCCAGTCGACCAGGCCCCAGTCGGCGAGACCGGTGGAGAACAGGGCCGCCAGGTGGGCCCGGGACTCCTCTACCCGGCCGCAGTCGGCCAGTACCCAGGCGTAGGCGGCCCGATACCCCAGGAACTCGGGGCGCTGCTCGTAGAGCGCGGCGATCAGCGGTTCGACCCCCCGGGGATCGGCGCGGAGCCTGAACAGCGGTCCGAGCTGGATCTGCACGTACTCCGCGGCGAGAGAGTCGTAGTGACCTCCCTTCACCGCCTCATAGGCGGCCAGAGCCGCGGCCTCGGCCCCCGCCACGTCACCCCGCAGATGTTCGAACAGGGTGCGAAAGCGTCCCGCCACCCACCTGACCAGGGGAGGCAGCGGAGCGAGGTCGCGTTCGAGTCGGACCACCTCGGCCCGCGCCGCGGCGAACTCACCCATTCTCAGCAGCGTCACGGTCTCCAGCGACGACAGCCACAGGCGGGCCTCGTGATCGGTCGGAGCGATCTCGTTCTCGATTTCCCGGATCCGGCCCAGCACACAGGCGCATTCCCCAGCCACCCGGTTCACTCCCCGGTCGGCGGTGTACACGTAGGCCCTCAACCGGGGGTCTCCGAGATTCTCCGCCATCCGCCCGGCCGCGGCGAAGAGCTCGGCCGAACTTCCATCGCGCTGGTCGCGGCTCTGCATGGCCATTTCGACCAGGAGGCGGATCTTCCGGGGACTCGACTCCTCGCCGATCCGGCCCAGTGCCCGCCCCACCCACGTCCGGACCACGGGCTGAACCTCCGGGGCCAGACCCAGTGCGCTGGAGGTGGTCGTGAGCTCTATGACCGCGCCGACCATCACGTCGGTCAGCCTCGGGTCCTCACCACAACGATCGAGCAACGACAGCAGTCCGGCACGGGCCCCGGCGTGACCGGTGGCCTTCAGAGCCCGGAGCGACCCCAGCTCGGCCCGCAGGACCACCTCCCTGGACGCCCGGGCCATCTCGGCCAACCCGATGGCCCGTTGGAAGTGATGGTGCGCCACCAGGGGGGCGGCACCGGCCAGGGCGTTCTCACCGGCCTCGAGATTGAGTTCCACCGCCAGATCGGCGTCACCCACCGGAATTGACCGGGCCGCATGGTCGGCCAACTCGGAGACCGCCCTCTCCGCTGCCGTCCCGCGGTCGGCCAGGAAGACATCGAGCAGGGCACTGTGACGTTCCGCCAGTTCCCGCAGGGGAATGAGGGAGATGACCGCCTCGCGGTACGTCTCGTGGTCGAACCGGAACAAGCCCACCGCGGACTGATCCGGCTCCACGAGTCCCAGTCCCTGAGCCGTCGCCACCAGCTCCAGGCACGATGTCGGCTCCCTTCCCGTGACCCGGGACAGGGTCATGCAGTCGAACTCCGAACCGATCAGGGCCGCGTACCTCAGGACATCAACCGCTTCGGGGCTGAGACGCGACAACCGCCGTTCGATACCGGGAACGCCGGCGAACTCCTCCTCCCGGTCCCATTCGACCATCCAGCTGTGGAGCAGCAGGGGCACTCCCCCGGTCTGGGTCATGGCCTCGTCGACGAACTCCTCCCCGAAGCCCTTCCTCGAGAGCAGCTCGGTCACGGCCACGCGCCCCAGGGGCTGGAGGGTCAGCATCTCCGACTCGGCGAAGAAGGCGTCCAGCTCGTCCCTTGTTGCCTCAGCAGCCTCCTCGAAGGGCCTGGTCGTGGCCACAATCGACAGCGGCGCCGTCTGACCGGCGACGCGTCGTAGCAACTCCAGCGAATGGGGATCGGCGGCGTGAATGTCCTCGACGACCACGGTGATCAGCCCGGGACCCTCCCGGCCGAGGCGTCTGAGGTAGTCGATCATGCCCAGCGCTATCAGGTGACGTGAACTGTCGTCGCTCTCGAATCGCCGACGGGATCGTCCGCCGGGAAATAGAAACGCTATGTCGTCGAACAGGGGGCCGAGACCGGCGGCGGTCGGATCCAGGATCGACGCTGCGGTGGCTGCGATCTGGAGCCAG
>DRKF01000471.1 GCA_011051915.1 Acidimicrobiales bacterium
ATGCCAATCTTCTCCGGCCACGAGGCAGAGTGGCCATGTAGATCCCTCACCATCCGGGGATCCCTACCGGTATGAAGCTACACCGCACTGGTACATGGTTCAAGGGGGCTCAGGCGGGAATAGAGTGAACAATTATTCATGTCGGGGCCGGTTGAGCTGCCCCGGTGACCGTCCGGGTGGCAGCCCAACCGTGTCAGTGGGGGGCGGCCTCCTCGAGGCCGGCCAATACCCGTGAGGGGGTCAGGGGGAACTCGTCGAACCACACCCCGGTGGCGTCGTGCACCGCGGCGATCACCGCCGGTGCGTAGGTGATCATCGGCATCTCGGCCATGCCCCGAGCTCCCCACGGGCCCAGGGGGTCGGCCAGCTCCAGGACCACGCTGTCGACCCGCCCGGGTATGTCGCCGATACCGGGAATCAGGTAGCCGCTGAGTCGGGGATTGAGGATGTGACCGTTCTCCACCACCAGGTTCTCGCTGAGGACGTAGCCCTGGCCCTGCACCACTCCCCCCTGGATCTGTCCCTCGACCAGGGCCCGGTTGATGGCCCGACCCACGTCGTGGGTGCTGACCACCCGATCCACGGTGATGTGGCCGGTCTCGATGTCGACGGACACCTCCACCGCCTGGGCCACGTAGCCGTAGGTGAAGTTGGGGACACCCTCCCCGGTCTCGGGGTCGAGGGTGGTGGTGGGTGGGGGAACGAAGCGGAAGTGCCCCACCGCGGGGCGGTCCCCCTCCAGCCAGGCCTTGTGGGCCTCCTCGGCCGCCCCCAGGATCGAGTTGCCCGACATCCAGGTGAGCCGGGAGGCCGAGGCCGAACCGCTGTCACCGGATGTGGCGGTGTCGGAGAAATGGCCCTCGACCATCTCCACGGGAACACCCACGGCGTCGGCCGCCATCTGGAGGTCGACGGTGTGGGCCCCCTGACCGACCTCGGCCCCGGCGTGGAACAGCTCCACCCGTTCGATGCGATCGTCGCCGTGGAGACGGATCTCCGCCTCGCAGCGTTCGGGGAACCCGTAGGAGAAACCCACGTTCTTGAACGCCGCGGCGAAACCCCTCCCGCGCTTCACAGCGATCGGCTCGGGAGGCAGGGTCGGGAAGGGGGTGAAGGGACCGTCGGGGGCCTCGGGGGCCAGGGGTTGGTCCATGCCGGCCGCCTCGGAGCAGGCCTCGATCACCTCGGGCAGGGTGACTCCGGGGGGCATCGGGGTCTGGGTGATACCGATGCTTCCCTCCCGCAGGGCGTTGCGCCGCCGGAGTTCGACGGGATCCATGCCCAGAGCCTCGGCCAGCTTGTTCATCTGGGTCTCGGCCACGAACCCGCCCTGGGGTCCGCCGAAGCCCCGGAAGGCACCACCGGGGGTGGAGTTGGTGTACACGGCGTGGCTGTCGATGTGGGCGTTGGGAACCTCGTAGGCCCCGGCGACGGCCAGATGGCAGTTCCCCAGGACCTTGTTCGAGGTGTAGTTGTAGGCCCCGGCGTCGAGGTGGACCCGGGCCTCGACCGCGGTGATCTTCCCCTCGCGGGTGGCTCCCAGCCGGGCGGTGATGATGCCGCGGTGGCGCTTGTGGTGGCCGACGATGGACTCCTCGCGGGACCAGCGGGAGGTCACCGGCCGGCTGTCGCCCCGTTCGTGGAGGGCCCGGGCGGCCAGGGCCAGCACGATCTGCAGCGACATGTCCTCCCGGCCACCGAAGGCGCCTCCGATCTCGGGATAGATCACCCGGACCCGCTCGGGGGGCAGGTCCAGGGCGTGGGCGATCTGCTCCTGGTCCTCGTGGGCCCACTGTCCGGGAACCTCGACGGTGACCCTTCCCTGCTCGTCGACGTAGGCCATCCCGGCCTCGGGCTGGAGGTAGGCGTGCTCCTGATGGGGGAGGTGATAGGTGCCCTCCACCACCACGTCGGCCTGCTCCCAGCCGTGGGCCATGTCCCCCTTGCGGATGCGCAGTCCGTAGTAGGAGTTGGACCCGCTCTCGTGCTCGGGGTGGACCAGCACCTCGTCGGTCAGGGCGGCTTCGATGTCGGCGACGACCGGCAGGGGTTCCCACTCGACCTCGATGGCCTCGGCCCCGGCGGTGGCGGCCTCGGGGGACTCGGCCACGACGAGGGCGATGTGGTCGGCCTCCCACCGGCTCACGTCGGCGGGGACCCGGCTGCGTCCGGTGGTCTCCAGACCGATGAACACCGGCTGGTCGAACATCGTCAGCCCGTACTCGTTCACCGGCACGTCGGCGGAGGTGAGGATCATCACCACCCCGGGAACGGCGGCGGCCGCAGTGGTGTCCATCGACACCATTCGGGCGTGGGGCTGGTTGCTGAACACCACCTGGGCGTGCAGGGCATCGGCGGGAGCGAGGTCGTCGGGGTAGCGGGCCTCACCGGTCACCTTGGCCCTGGCGTCGGGTCTGATCATGGGATCGCCGATGCTCATCGGGCCACCTCCGTTCCTCCGTCGAGTTTCCCCGCCGCCCGGTGCACGGCCTCGATGATCGGGTAGTAGCCGGTGCAGCGGCACAGGTTCCCGGCCAGGCCCAGCCGGATCTGCCCGTCGTCGGGATCCGGGTTCTCCGCCAGCAGGGCGGTGCCGGCCACGATGAACCCGGGGGTGCAGAAACCGCACTGGACGCCGAAGCTCTCCACGAAGGACTCCTGGAGGGGATTCAGTTCACCGGACCCGGACCGCTCCCCGACACCTTCCACCGTCGTCACCCGGCTTCCCGCGGCCCGGGCGGCGGGAACGAGGCAGCTCATCACCGCCACCCCGTCGAGCAGGACCGTGCAGGCGCCGCACTCGCCCTCGGCGCAGCCCTCCTTGGTTCCGAGCAGGGAGTCACCACTGCCGGTCGACACCTCACCGGGCGCCTCGACGGAGGTGACCCGGTGGTGGGCCTGCTCCCGGAGCCACTCCAGGAGCGATCGGCCGGTCGTCCCGGCTGCGGTCACGGCGGATCCGTTGACCTCCACGGTGATGGGGTCGTCGGGACCGATGCTCCTCGTGGCTGCGGTGATCCCGGTGGTCCCGCCGGCCGTGCCGCCTGAGGTGACCGTCGCAGCCGCCGGGGTCACCAGGCGCGGCGGGTTCGATGGCCAGTGGTCGGCCTGACGGTCGGCGGCCAGGGCCCTCAGTGCCCGCCGGACCATGACCGCCAGGATCTGGTGGCGGTACTCCGCCGTGGCCCGCAGGTCGTCGATCGGTTCGGCGAAATCCACCGCCGCGGCGGTGATGGCATCGACACTGTCGGCGAGGGGAGATCCGAGGAACTCCTCGAGGCCGGGCACGAGTTGAACCGTGGGCAGTACCGAGCCCAGGGCCAGGCGGATTCCGGTGAGGTTCTCCTCGCCGTCGAGGTCGACCACCGCCGCGATGTGGACCACGGAGATGGCCTGGGCCTTCCGGAGACCGGCCTTGACGAAAATCCCTCGCGATCGACCACCCAGACGCGGGATCGTGATCGCGGTCACGAGCTCGCCGGGTTCGAGGGCGGTGGTGCGGAACCCGGTGTAGAAGTCGCGAAGCCGGATCTCCCGTTCCCGCCCGGTGGACCGCACGGTCAGCCGGGCGTCGAGAGCGAGCAGGGCCGAGATCGTGTCGTTGGCCGGACTGGCGGTGATCAGGTTCCCCACAACCGTCGCCCGGTTGCGGAGCTGGGCCGATCCGACCTCGAGACTCGCCTGGGCCAGGGGCAGGGCCCCGGCGATCACCTCCGGCGAGGCCACCACGTCGTTGTGGGTTACCAGGGGACCCAGTCGTATCTCGTCCCCCGCGACGGAGATGCCGTTGAGCCCCGGTATCGCACTCAGGTCCACCAGTGCGCTGACACCGGTGCGGGCGCCGCGTTCGAGCTCCAACCAGAGGTCGGTTCCCCCGGCGATGGGAACGGCGTCGGGGTCGGCGGCGAGCAGTTCGAGGGCCGCATCCAGGTCGGCCGGCAGCAGATGCCGGGGGACGG
>DRKF01000472.1 GCA_011051915.1 Acidimicrobiales bacterium
AGGCGACTCCGACAGCCCACCATCTGTGAGACCCGGGGACGCCCACACCGGCCCCCGCACTCACAAAAGGCGGGAAGAGGCGGGGCGGGGCGGGGCCCGGTTCGCGTACGGGAGCGGGGGCCTACAGCCGGGGATCGATCAGTAGACGACCTCGGTGTCGAGCTTTCCGTCGGGGCCCATGACCACCACCAGGCGGGACATGCAGGGCATGCAGTACAGCCGGTCGCCGGGTCGCAGCTCCCGACGTGATCTGATCACGACCTTGCAGACCGGACATACGATCTCGTTGGGTCCCAGTTCGTCGTCGGGGCCACCCCAGTAGCGGTAGAACTTCCGCCACTTCCTGGGCACCTCGTTGAAACCGGTCTCCTCGAGTTCGAAGCGCCGACGGGGGCTCTCGTCGGCGGCATCGGTGATGGTGTCGTCGGTCAAGCCAACCCCAACCTCTCGATGGCGGTCAGGTACTCACGACCCAGAGCCTCGCGGCGGGCGGTGTCGGCGCCGAGGTCTCCCATGGCGGCCTCGAAGGTTCCCAGAACCAGGGGATCCAACTCGGCCCGGATCTCGGTGAGACGGGACCTCACCCCGGGTTCTCTCATCAGCCGGGCCCCGAGATCGTTCTCACCGAATCCGAGGTGACGTCGCTCGTCCTTGATGACGCCGTCGAGAACCTCCGCCGTCACCGGGTCGGCCGTGGTCTCGTGGGCCCGGAAGGCCGTGTTCTCCATGGTCTCGAGAACCACGTTCTGGGCAAAGACGGCCGCGTCCCAGTCCCTCCCGGCCACGAACTCCAGGAGCCTCTCCTTGAACCTCACCAGACTGGGGTTCGCCCGAGCGACGATCTCCGCCTCGGGATCCTCCACCCCCAGATCGGCGAGACGATGCAGGAAGACCTCCAGGTGACGGGCCTCGTCGACCACCTGGGTGGCCAGGAAGATCTTGGCGTGACGATTGGGCGCGAACTCGATCATCCCGCTGGCCCCCTCGAGAGCCGCCGTCTCACCCACGCAGTAGTTGCACAGGGTCGTGATCAACGCTTCCCGGCGGGAAGGCTCCAGCGTCACCTCGCGGCCGGGAACACTGTGACCATAGGGACGGTCCCGCAGATAGCCGTCCACGGCCTGGAACCAGAATTCGAAGGAGTAGACCTCGTCGCGGAAGTCCCCCGGCTCCAGTTCGTGGGGATCGAAGTCGTCGGGTTCGGACCCGAGGTCGCTCGTGGGGTTCATTCGGCGCTCAACTCATCACCGGGGCCTGATACTCCAGGCCGATGCGGGCCAGGCGGGTCTTGAACTCGTTGATGACCGTGTTCTCCAGAGCTCCCTGGAGCTCCTCGGGTCCGGCCGTGGCCATGTTCACGCCCTGCCACTCGGCCCCCTCGCCGGCCCCATCGGACTGGGCCGCCATCGACTGGGCGGCGTCCATGGCGGCACTGCCCTGGCGGAACGAGGAGGAGAACGTGTTCAGCATGTGGTACGCCATCTCCTTCTGCATCTGCTCGATCTCGGGCTTCTTCTCCGGGTACTGCTTGATGAGGGACCCGATGCGGTTCTCGCCGAACCCGACGTGGCGGCGCTCGTCGGCGATGGTACCGGCGAGCGTGTGGGCGAACTTGGGATTGGCCTGGCGGTTACCGGCCTCCATCATCTCGAACACGGTGAAGGCCATCCCCTCCAGCACGATGTTCTGGCCCACCACCCCGGCCACGAAGTCCTTGTTGTCGACCTTCTCCAGCAGCACCTCGGCGAACTTCACCAGATTCGGGTTGGCGAAGTGGTCGATGGTGCTCTCCAGATCGTCCTTCTTCACCCCCAGGTCGTAGAGACGCTGGGTGAAGATCTCCACGTGGCGGGCCTCGTCGAGGGTCTGGGTGGCCAGGAACCGCTTGGAGGGATAGTCGGGAGCGGCGTTCACCAGACCGGACGAAGCGGCCAGAGCCGCCCTCTCCCCCACCACCAACTGAACCGTGGAGCGGATCGCCTCCTCCCTCAGGGTCTCGTCCTCCACGAGGGGCTCGGGCTCGTGCTCAGTGGCCCCGTGACCGTAGACGGTGTCCTCCAGATACCCCTGCGGACACAGTTCCAGCCAACGCTGGATGGAATAGGCGTTGAGAAAATCGCTCACGGGAGCCCCCCTTGTCACAACGGCCCCGACCGATGGCCGGGCACCTGAACTGATTGCATGATGTGTGAAACATAGAACCGGAGTCAGGAAGTCTTTAGGGCCAAAAGGCCCTAGCCCCCTCCGGCGTGGCACAAGTCACATCCGGGCCGGCCCCCTGACAGGACCGGCCCGGTGGCGTTCACACCCCTTGGGGAGCCTGGTACTCCAGCCCGATGCGGGCCAGGCGGGTCTTGAACTCGTTGATCACGGTGTTCTCCAGCGCCCCTTCCAGTTCGGAGGTGTCGGCACTGGCCAGATCGACACCCTGCCATTCCGCCGACTCGACACCGGCCTCCTGGGCCAGTTCCTTCTCGACGGCCCGGGCCTCCTCGGACTCCTCGAAGGCCGAGCTGAAGGTGTTGAGCATGTGGTAGGACATCTCCTGCTGCATCCGCTCGATCTCTGGTTTCTTCTCCGGGTACTGCCTGATGAGGGACCCGATGCGGTTCTCGCCGAATCCGACGTGGCGGCGCTCATCGGCGATGGTCCCCTCCAGGGTGTGGGCGAACTTGGGATTCAACTGACGGTTGCCGGCCTCGAGCATCTCAAACACGGTGAAGGCCATCCCCTCCAGCACGATGTTCTGGCCCACCACCCCGGCCACGAAGTCCTTGTTGTCGACCTTCTCCAGCAGCACCTCGGCGAACTTCACCAGGTGAGGATTGGCGAACTGGTCGATGGTGCTCTCCAGATCGTCCTTCTTCACCCCCAGGTCGTAGAGACGCTGGGTGAAGATCTCCACGTGGCGGGCCTCGTCGAGGGTCTGGGTGGCCAGGAACCGCTTGGAGGGATAGTCGGGAGCGGCATTCACCAGACCGGACGAAGCGGCCAGAGCCGCCCTCTCCCCCACCACCAACTGAACCGTGGTGCGGATCTCGGCCTCCCTGAGCACCTCGTCCTCGATCAAGGGCTCCTGTTCATCGGCCCCGTGACCGTAGACGGTGTCCTCCAGATACCCCTGCGGACACAGTTCCAGCCAACGCTGGATCGAGTAGGCATTCAGAAAATCACTCATGAGGGTCCCCTTGTTCAGCCCGGTCCCGGACTTCACGCCGGGACCCGGCTCGGCTACGCGTATCCCTTTAACGTAGTCCGGGCCTAAGGATTTATTGAGGGCCAAAAGACCCTTGACACCCAGACGTGCCCGATGTCACAGCCCCCCGTGGAGGTGGCACCGGTTGGCCTCCGCATCCCCAGCGGGCCACAATTCCCCCATGGCACCCCACATCGCCCCTTCCCAGGCGGATCCGTCCCTCGCCCTGCACCCCACGAACACGATCGACAGCGAGAATCCCGCCATCGTGGCCCGGGCGGCCGAATTGTGCGGCGACTCCGACGGTCCACGGGAGAGAGCGGTGAAGCTGTTCTACTGGGTTCGGGACGCCTATCGCTACGACCCCTTCAACGTCAGCCACGATGTCGCCGACTACCGCGCCGGACACATGCTCACTGTCGACCGGGGCTACTGCATAACCAAATCGGTGCTCCTGGCCGCTCTGGCCCGGGCCTCGGGCATCCCCACCCGTCTCGGGTTCGCCGACGTGAAGAACCACCTGCAGTCCGAACGCCTCAAGGCCCAGATGAAATCGGAGCTGTTCGCCTGGCACGGATACGTGGAATTCCATCTCGATGGTCGCTGGGTCAAGGCCTCGTCGGCATTCAACATCGAGATGTGCGAGAGGTTCGGAACCCGGCCCCTGGAGTTCGACGGGGTCCGGGACGCTCTCCTGCACGAATTCGACCAGGCGGGAAACCGCCACATGGAGTATGTGACCGACCGCGGGTCCTACGACGACCTCCCCTTCACCGAGATCATGACCACCTTCGCCGAACTCTACGGCGAGGACTACCTGGGTTCCTGACCAGGGGGATCCCTCCGGTCAGGAACCGACGGCCAGGAGATCCTCGGTGGACTCCGCCGAGGTCACGGCCAGATGGTCGACGTCGTCGGGGGCCAGGTCCACCGTCCGGGCGAACTCGGCGTGGTCGTCGCCGACCCAGGTGAACACCTCCACGGTCGTGCCGTCGGCCCGAACCGCCCACAGGGTGTAGGCGTCCCGGGCGGGAAGCCCGTCCAGGTTCACGGCCACGGCCGAGTCCGAACCCACCGCCACCACGGTCATCTCACCGGTCACCCCCAGATCGCTGCTCACCGCGAACTCCGTCTCCGGGGCGCCACCACCATCCCGCGACAGGAGGGATCCCCCGACCAACAACAGCGCGACGATGGCGGCCGCGGCGGTCAACTGCCACAGGCGACGGCTGCGACGAAGTCGGCCCAGCTCGTCAGCGACCTCGAGGGCGGCTCCGGCCACCACCCTCTCGGGCAGGGGCCCCTCGACCGCCTCGGCCGGGTCGATCCTGGCCAGCAGCCCGGGGATCGGGGCGAAGGCGGCAGTCTCATCGCG
>DRKF01000473.1 GCA_011051915.1 Acidimicrobiales bacterium
GGTGCATCCAGGTGAGGCCCTACACCGCCGCCGACTGGTTCTGCGCCGGCCCCGGGACCGCCGCCGGTGCACCGATCCTGGTCGTCCGACCCGTGGCCTCCGAGGGCGGGATGACCCTGCTCGCCGGGGTGTTCGGGCCCGACGCCGTGGAGGTGCGGTGGTCGGGCGACCGGTACGGCCCGGCCTCGCTGCGGACGCTGGCCCTCTCGGACGGCAGTCGGGTACTGGCCTTCGGCGTCGACAACCTGGTGCCCGGTGAGCAACTGGTGGTGGAGGCCCTCGACATCGACCAGAACGTGATCGCCCGCTCCGAGTTCACCGGCCCGCTGGACAACCTGCACAACTGAACCCGGTTTCCTCCCACCTCGATGAGGGTGGCGGTGCCCAACAGGAGATCAGCCACGATTCCACTCGTCCCTGTCGGGCGCGGTGGCGTCGACGACAGCCCCGAATGTGGCCTCCACGCTGCTCAGGTAGACACCGAGGGCTCGTCTGACGACCTCGGCCAGGTACACCTGGATGCGGGTAAGGCCCATACAGCACAGTATGTGCCGGGTGGGGGTCTGGGTAGGGTGGGTTTCTTGGCCGGCCCGACCTCCTCACCGACGCTCGACCTCGTCAAGCAGGTCCTGCTGATGGTCGGGGCCGCCCTGCTCTACTTCGCCGTGAGGGGCCTCAGCGAGGGTCGGGTGGGAGTGGCGATCCGCCACGGACACGACATCCTGCGCCTGGAGAGCCGCCTGGGCCTCGACTGGGAACGCGGGCTGCAGAGCCTCATCATCGACCACCACGTCCTGGTGACCCTGGCCAACTGGATCTACATCTACGGCCACTGGCCGGTGATCGCCGCCACCCTGGTGTGGCTGTTCCACTGCCACCGGCGCAACTACCTGTTGTTGCGCAACGCCATGTTCGTGTCGGGTGCCATCGGGCTGGTGATCTTCGCCACCTATCCGGTCGCCCCGCCCCGGCTCCTCGATATCGGCCTCCAGGACACGGTCACCACATTCTCCACCTCCTACCGGGCCCTCCAACCTCCGGCCCTGATCAACAAGTACGCCGCCCTCCCCAGCCTCCACCTGGGCTGGAACCTCCTGGTGGGAATCACCGTGTTCCGGACCGATCGCCGGACGGCCCTGCGCCTGTTCGCCGTGATCGGCCCGATCCTGATGGCCTGGGCCGTGGTCGCCACCGCCAACCACTACGTGCTCGACGCCGTCGTCGGGGCCGTGGTCGCCCTGATCGGCCTGGCCGTGGCCCGCCATGGGAGGTAGGACCCCACGCCGGGTGAGGCGGGTCATCAAGCTGCTGGCCTTCGCCTTCGTCGTCCACGTCTTCGTGCTGCCCCAGATCGGCGGGGCCCGCAAGGCCCTCTCGGTGCTGGGCTCGGTCAATCCCTTCCTGGTGGTGCTGGCCGTCGTCCTGGAGATGCTGGCGTTCCTGGCCTACGCCCGCCTGACCCAGCTCCTGATCCCCGCCGAGCACCGGCCCCCGCTGCGACTGGCATTCGGTGCGGTCATGGCCTCCACCGGCGTGAACCATGTGGTCCCCGGCGGAGCGGCTACCACCGCGGCGGTGAACTACCGGCTCCTGGGCCATGCCGGGGTCCCCGCCGGCGAGATCAGCTTCGCCCTGGGGACCCAGGCCATCGGCTCGGCCGTGGTTCTCAACGTCATCCTGTGGCTGGCCCTGGTCATCTCCATTCCCCGCACCGGATTCCAACCCATCTACGCCACCGTGGCCGCCATCGGCGCTGTTCTCATCGCCCTGTTCTCCGCTGCGGTGATCGCGGCCCTCAAGGGGCGCGAGGACTTCGCGGCGTGGGTGGCCCGACTCCTGTCCCACCTCCCCGGGGTGAGCGAGCGGCAGGTCCTGGACGTGATGGTGAATCTCGTGAACCAGGTGTCCACCCTGGCCCGGGACCGCGACCGTCTCCGGCTCGTCGTCGGTATGGCCGGCGCCAACTGGCTGCTGGACGCCGCCGCCCTGTGGGTGATGCTCACCGCCTTCGGCCCCCACCCGCGGGTGGTGGGTCTGCTGGTCGCCTACGGGCTGGCCAACGTGATGGCGGTGATACCGATCAGCCCCGGCGGGCTGGGCGTGATCGAGGCGGTGCTGATCCCGACCCTGGTCGGCTTCGGCACCCCGAGAGCCCAGGCCGCCGTCGGTGTCGTCGCCTACCGGCTGGTGAACTTCTGGCTGCCGATCCCCCTGGGTGCCCTCTCCTACGTCGCGGTGGAGAGGGCCACCTCCGCCGAACGCCGCCGTGGATTCGGCCGGGAACTCGAGGAACAGATAGACAAGGTGGCCGGCGAGGACTGATGGGATGGCCAACGGCGACGACCGTTACAACCGGTACGAGGTGGAGGATCCCCACGGCCTGGTCGTCATCACCCTGATAGCGGCAGTGGCATCCACGACCTCGAGGCCGTGTGGCGCAGGGAGGCTCCTGGCGATGGCGTGCTAACGAAGGTTAGGGGTACCGATCGAGAAGATCGCCCCGAACGATTAGGTTGACCCCGATGCACGAACTGTCGCTCTGCAGCGCCATCGCCGACACCGTCCGGGAGCACACGGCCGGACGCCGGGTGGAGAGGGTCACCCTGCAGATCGGGTATCTGCGCCAGGTGGTGCCCGACACCCTGCTGTTCTGCTGGGGTTTCATCACCGACGGCACCGATCTGGCCGGGTCCGAGCTCGTGGTCGACCACATTCCCGCCCGCATCTCGTGCCGGGCGTGCGGGGCGACAACGGAGATCGACCGGCCGATACTGGTGTGCGGGAGCTGCGACGGTACCGATGTGGAGCTCATCAGCGGGGACGAGTTCCTCGTCGAGTCGATCGACGTCGAGTCAGTGCGTGAGCCGACACAGGAGATTCACTGAATGGGTAGATTCCACCGCCACCCCGACGGCACCGTGCACAGCCACGAGCATGACCATGACCACGACCATGAGCATGACCATGAGCATGAGCACCGGGACGTCGGCGATCACAGTGGCTACACCGAGACGGGAACCGACCGGGTGGTGGTACTGGAGAAGATCCTCGGGGAGAACGACCGCATCGCCGATTCCAACCGGGCCGATCTGTCCGGCCACGGAATCACCACCGTGAACCTGATGTCGTCTCCGGGAGCGGGAAAGACCACACTGCTGGCCCGCACCATTCCCGCCCTGGAGGGCCGGGCCCGCATCGGCATCCTCGAGGGCGACATAGCCACCAGCCTCGACGCCGACGCCCTGACCGGTCTGGGAGCCGCGGTCTCCCTGGTCAACACCGATGCCGGATTCGGGGGTGAGTGCCACCTCGACGCCATCATGGTCCGGGCCGGTCTGGCCCGTCTGCCCCTCGACGAGCTGGATCTGCTCATCATCGAGAACGTCGGGAACCTGGTCTGCCCCGCCGAGTTCGACGTCGGCCAGGACGCCCGGGCCATGGTCTACGCCATCACCGAGGGTGAGGAGAAGCCCCTCAAGTACCCGGTCATGTTCCGTACCGCCGAAGTGGTGGTCGTGAACAAGATGGACCTCCTGCCCCATCTCGACTTCGACATGGGACTGTTCCGGGAGAACCTGGCCCGGATCAACCCCGACGCCACGGTCATCGAGCTCAGTGCCCGCACCGGCGAGGGTCTCGAACCCTGGGTGGAGTGGCTGGCCGGCGTGGCCGGGATCGGCGACTCAGGGTCAGTCGCCGGGGAGCCGGGCCAGTAGCTCGTCGCGGATCGAGCGGCCCTTCTCCCGGGCCGACTCCCCCGTCGCCCTCCAGCCCAGCCGGGACGAGTACAGCAGCGGGGGCTCACCGAGACGTCCCTCGCGGGTGGCGGTCACCTCAGCGAAGAACAGCTCATGGTCCCTCATCGGCTTGCGTTCGAACACCTCGCAGCGGAGATGGGCGATCGAGTTCGGTACGTAGGGGACACCATCGACCAGCTCCACGTACTCGACGGCGACGTGGTTGAACTTGCGCCCCGGGTAGGAGAAGTACTGGCCCTCGACGATCTGGTCGGCGGCGAGGATCGAGACACCGAACACCCCCGAGGCAACCATCAGCGGGTGGGTGTCGTGCTTCGGTGACACCGACGCCATGATCACCGGTTCCTCGAACGACACCTGGGTCACCCAGTGGGAGGTGTACAGACGGGCCTCGCCTCCGTGAGCCGCCCCGACGACCTGCACCCCCGACATCATCTGGCCCAGGCTGCGTTTGATGGTGCGATCGATCATGTCAAGGGACTTTAGGCCCTGGTATCGAAACCGCCTCGGGGAGATCATCACCAGCAAAGAGGGGATCGAGGAGCCGACCATGGCCATTGCCGAGGAAGTCCTGACCGAGTATCCGAACCTACCCGAGACCAGCCCCATGGGCCAGGAGCTGGACTGGGCGTGGCTGGCGGGTCACCGCAGTGAGTGGGGGGTGCACCCCAAACCCAGTCCCCGGGGACTCACGATGATGGACATAGCCGTGGGCTCCTACGGCGACGTGCCCCAGCACCCCCGGCACCGGGCCATGGCCGCACGCGGCGCCGACATCGCCGAGGACACACCCGACATGGGCTACATCCTCAACGACAAGACCGACGTCTGGGCGTCCAACGTCAGCGAGCTGTACGAGGAGGCGGTGGCCCGCCAGTGGTCCGCCACCCGGGACATTCCCTGGGGCGAACTCGAGGAGCTGCCCTCCGACATCGAGCACGCCATGTGCCAGCTGTGCACGACCCTGTCGGAGATCGAGATGATCGCGTCGGATCTGCCGGCCAAGTGGATGTGGCGGATGAACCACGAGTTCCTCGAAGCCAAGATGTTCCTCTGCACCCAGATAATGGACGAGGCCCGACACTCAGAGGTGTTCCGCAAGAGGGCCCTGGCCAACGGCGGCGGACTGCTCAAGTCCAGGGCCAACACCGAGACCCTGCTGCGCACGATCATCGAGGCCAAGACCTACACCCAGGCCACGGCCCTGCTCCATCTGCTGGGCGAGGGGTTCATCCTGGACCTGTTCCGACAGGGAGAGGCCATCGCCCCCACCGAGGTCGAGAAGAGGATCTTCCGGCTCACCATGCAGGACGAGGCCCGACACGTGGCCTACGGGACCATGCACATCCGCTACGCGGTGGATGCCGATCCCGACGTGGCCGAGGAGATCCACGAGGCCCTCGACCACGGCGAGGGGGCCATGGTCGCCCTGGGTCGGGCACCCGACATGTCCAGCGCCCTGGCCATGCTGCTCGCCGGAGGCGCCGACAAGGTCGAGGAGATCGGGTTCCCCCTCCAGCAGCAGTTGGCCCGCAACCAGATGACCTCCTATCTGGCCCGGTGCGAGAGAGCCGGGGTGAGCCGGCTGGAGCGAACCAAGTTGCCCCTCGACGAACTCGGGATCGACATCGACAAGCTGAGGCAGAGGACGGCCCGCCGATGAGCCCCACGCCGAGCACAGCGAACATAGACACCATCGGCTTCTTCGACGATCTGGCCACGGCGATGAACAACGATCCCGCCCGCTACGAACTCCTGGGCGACATCGATCTGGAGTTGGCCGTGGTCATGCACCGCGACGACCGGGACGCATTCCGGGTCCGGCTGGGTTTTCACGGTATCCAGTGCCAGACCGTCGTCGAGATCGACGAGGGCGAGGAAGCGGCGGCGGAGTGCTGGCTCGAGGGCGACCTCGAGGACTGGAAGGCGATGTTCGCCGACATCGCCACCAACGGTCGGGCCCAGGGGCCCTGGACCCTCAACGCCCTGACCCTGATGGGTGACAGGATCCGCCTGGAGGCCACCGATCCCATGGGTTGGGACAAGTTCCACCGCTTCAACCAGACGCTCCAGGATTTCGTCGACGCCTCTGCCAACATCCTGAACCGGGAGGTCTCCAATGCCAGTTCCTGAATGCCCCAACTGCGGCAAGCCGGTCACCCGGATGCTGGATCTGGCCTAC
>DRKF01000474.1 GCA_011051915.1 Acidimicrobiales bacterium
CCGGGTTCGCAGACCCTGGACTTGTCGTTGCGGTCGACGTCGGAACACATGGTCAGCTCCGATTCGTCCTTCTCGGAGTTGAGCAGCCTGAGTATCTGCTCGGAGTCCTCGATGGCGTCCCTGCCTCTGCGAATGGTTCCCGAGATCGGACAGGTCTCGATACGCCGTCCGGTGACCCGCACGAACATCTCCGGCGAGGCTCCCACCAGGAACTCGTTGTCGCCGAGATTGAACATGAACGAGTACGGCGACGGATTCACCTCGCGCAGACGTCGCGAGATCTGGGACGGTCGGGCCGAGACCCTCTCGAAGAAGGTCCGACCCGGGACGACCTCGAACAGGTCGCCTCGGAGGAACTTCTCCTTGGCCCTGTCGACCACCGCCGCGTACTCGCCCGGGCGGTGGTCCCCGGCCGGAGGCGCGGGGGCGTCCTCGGGGGCGGGGCGGTAGGGCGCTGGTGAGCCGGTCCGCTCGATGCCGGTGGTGGAGAACCCGCCGCCGGTGTAGTCGTACAGATGGCGGGCGGCGGTCGCCTGGTGATGGTCGACGACCAGCATCTCGTCGGGCAGGTAGAGCACCAGGTCTCTCTGCCGGTCGGGGCGGGGGAGGTTCAGCGGCACGTCCTCGAACTGGAACGCCAGGTCGTACCCGAAGGCTCCGTAGAGGCCCAGCCCACCGTCCTCGGGGGAGGAGAACAGGTCGCGCAGCGTCCGGACCAGGGAGAAGACCGTGGGTCGCCGGGACCGGAACTCCTCCGCCCGGATGTCGGTCGACTCGGCTATCCGGAGTTCGATCCGGTCATCGACCAGGACCGGTCCACGAAGATGGGGATCCTCCCGGAGGTGCGGCAGGATCATCTCGAGCAGGGGCAGGCCACGGGGGTTGTAGGCGATTATCTCCACCCTGCGTCCCCGTGCCTCCATCCCGAGGGGGGGATCGATGATGGCCGTGTCCCAGCGGGTGTAGCGACCCGGGTACTCGTAGTTCGACGACAGCACCGCCCCCCTCCGGTCGTCCAGGAGGTCGAGGACCGGGTCGATGGCCGTCGCGTAGTCGACGGGCTGGATCGTGCAAGCGACCTCCACCCCGCCTTCCGTGCGGTGTTCACGCCTGATGTTCTGCACTTCTCTCCTCGACAGCGGGGCGAGCGGTTCGTCCGGGCGGGTCGCCCTCAGTCCGACCGGCCGCGGAGCTGGTTCCGGACCCGACCGAGGAGCTCCAGGGAACGGACCGCCACGGGCTGGTCCACCGGCAGTTGCCGCACCGCGATGTCGGTGTAGCCGAGTTCCAGGTAGGCGGCGAGCTCCTCGGTGACCCTCTCCGGCGATCCGATCACCAGAGCCTCGGGGGGGAATCCCCGGTACCCCGAAGCCACCACCTGCTCCGCCGCCCGCCAGGCCTCATCGTCGCTCTCGGCCACCAGGACGTCCTTGCGGAGCACCAGGCGACGCGGATGTCCTCCCACCCTTTCCGCCGCCGCCAGGTAGCTGCGGAGTACCTCCATCGATCCCTCGAGGTCGTGACCGGGACCGGCGTAGAAGTCGGGACTCAGGCGGGCCGCCCGTTCCATGGCCCGAGGCACTCCGGCGCCCATCCACCACTCGATCTCCTGGGTCGGGACCGGGCTGATGTGGGCCCCCACGATCCCGAACCGTTCACTGTCGACGGTCTCACCGGCCAGGAGGGCCGAGGCCACGCGGAAGCACTCCTCGAAGTCGCCGACCCGGTTCCGCAGGGACCTTCCCATGGCCGCGAACTGGGCCTCGCCACCTCCCAGACCGGTCTGGACTATCACCGTTCCCGACTGAAGGGCGGCCAGGGTCCCGACCTGCTCGGCGAGCAGTACCGGATGCCACAGGGGAAGCAGGAACAGCAGCCCGGCCGGACGGTCGTCCCATTCGGCGAGCAGCCGTCCCATCATCGGCACGTTCTGGTAGTAGGGAGAAGCGGTCGCGTGCTGGTCACCGACACTCAGGAAGTCGAGCCCGGCCCGGGCCGCGGCTGCGGCCCTCTCGATCATCCGCCGGGCGCCCTCGGCGGGGTCGCCCACCGCGTGGCTGGAGCTCATCGACACACCGATCCTGGGAGATCTGATCACTGGGGGTCCTCCGTTCCGGCCGCGGTCGTTCCCACCGGGTCCCGGAGCCCGGCGGGTACGACGACGCTATCTGCGAACCGGCGGGATCAGCGATGGGCACGACCACCGGTGACGGTCAGGGATGCCGACACCCCGGGATCAGCGACACACCGGCCCCGGAGAGCTCTCACCCTCAGCGGTACACCGGGCCGCCGGGGAACGTCACCACCGGTCCGTTGACGAAGGTGTCCAGATCGGTTGCCATCACGCCCTTCTGGGAGACGGTGATGAGCGAGTCGCCCACGACCAGGCTTCGTCTGATCTGGGCCGACCAGTCGAACTCATACCACTGGTAGCACTCACCCTCGTCGCCGCCGTCGGGTGGGGGTGCGATCAGTTCCTCCGAGGCTCCGGCCTCATCGGGCGCAGGTGCCACCGACCCGCTCGAGGGCACCGTCTCCCCTCCGGGCAGGGGCTCGGCGCCTTCGCCGGTCCCCCCGTCGGGCTCCACCGGCAGTGGTCCGTCACACTCGCTGTACAGAATCGGCCCGCTCTGCTGGGTTATGGCCGCCCTCTCCACCAGTTCCCCGTCGACGATCTGGAGGACCTCGGCCCCGAAGAAGAAGTCGTTGCGGGAGCCCTCGGGCTCGGGGCCGAACTCCTCGACGGGGGCGCCGTAGCGATTCACCGGCAGCACTATCAGATTCCGTGGCTCCCAGAAGAGGAACGCCCGGGGATCGAACTCGACGTCGGAGGATCCACCCGGAATCGTCCACTTCGACACCCTCACCGGGTTCGTCCGGTCGCTGATGTCGAACAGGGACACCTGAGTTCCCAGGGTCCGTCCCTCGTCCGTGGCGTCCTGGCCCACTCCGAGCAGCAGGTTCTCGCCCACGGGATGCAGATAGGCCGAGTACCCGTTGATCTTCAGCTCCCCCGCCACCTCGGGAGCCGCGGGATCGCTCAGGTCGATCAGGTAGAGGGGGTCCGTCTGGCGGAACGTCACGACCGCCGCCAGGTCGCCGAGGAACCGGACCGCGAATATCCGCTCACCCCGACCCAGGTCACCGACCGACCCGACCACGTCGAGTGATCGTCCGTCGCGTTCCAGAACCCACAGGGTGCTGGAGGTGTCCTGGGGGGGTCGTTCCTCCCACCAGAGCGCCTCCTTGGTCGTGGCGACCCTCAGCCGTCCGTCCAGTTCCGACATCGAGTACTGGTTCAGGACCGTTCCCTCGACCGATCCGCTGGCCAGATAGGTGCTGGACCGGGGATCGCTGATGTCGAACTGGTGGATCGCGGTGGTCACCGGCTGAACGTCGGGCGTCCGACCCTGGGCCGCCGTCTCCTGGATCGCCTGCCAGTCGATCCAACGGGTGGTCGCCACGTAGAGGTTCTCGGTTCCCGCGTAGACGGTCTGGCCGTCGGCGAGGACTCCGGTTCCCTGGGTGGAGGCCAGACCCTCGCCGCCCAGGTCGAAGGTGACGACGCTGAGCAGGTTCAGCCCCGAGAACTCCTCGGGGTGATAGGCGTTCTCACAGGCCACGAGGTCCCCGTCGGCGAGCTGACGGCCTTCGGCATCCTGGAGGATGAAGAAGGGCAACCAGTTGCCGGCGGTGGAGTTGCGGATCACGTTTCGGTTGAACTCGAGGGCGTCGTTCTCGCCCCGCAGACCGCCGGAGGGAGTGGTGAACTGCAGCCCGGTCGGGGGTGACTGGACAACCACCCTCACCACCCCGTCGATCATGCGGGAACTCAGGACCGAACCGTCCAGCAGCAGACGGCGGCTCACCGACATCGAGTCCCCGGTCAGGTCGACCTCGGTGAGGACGCTCACCGGGCTGTAGCCGTACTCGGGCACGATGCCGTCCACGACCGACACCCGGGCCGGGGCCACGTCATACAGGCTGGCCTGGGCCATGAGAACGACCCGGTCGCCGTTCATCAGCATGTCGGACACCCACACACCGTCGGCCACCTCGAGAGAGTCGACCAGGACCGGGTCGGTACCGGTGACGTCGAAGAGATTCAGCACGTTCCCCGACAGCACCAGGAGACGCCGTCCGTCGGTCTTGACGATGTCGGGTTCATCCACCCCCTCCTCCTGGACGTTGGTGGTGCTGTAGTCGACCCCCGGCTCCGGAGCCGGCCCGCTCGGACCCGCGGCCTTGTCCCCCACGGCCGCCGCCGTGGTGGTCTGCGGCGCTGCCGTGGTCCCACCCTCGACGGCGGGAGCGACCGTGTCCACCCCTTCCTCGAGAACGACCCGCCCTCCGAAGTAGCCCGAACCCGGCAGACCCCACGGTCCGACGATCTCCAGAGCGTGTTCCTTCACATATGACAGGTACGACTCGCAGGCGTCGAAGCGGGTCAGGGCCGCCGCCAGGGTCACATCCCCCAGCTCGGTGGTGGACGGGTTCGTGCCCTGGGTTCCAC
>DRKF01000475.1 GCA_011051915.1 Acidimicrobiales bacterium
ACCAGTGCCGTTCCCATCCCGGCCGCCCGCCCCATGGCGATGTCGGTGGCGAGCTGGTCCCCCACCACCAGGGTCCGCTCCGGCGCGACACCCAGGAGACGGGCCGCCATCCGGCCCGCCCACTTCGACGGCTTGCCGGTGACCAGGGGCTCGCATCCGGTGGCGTAGGCGACGGCCTTGACCATGGGTCCGGTGCCGGGGGCGAATCCATGGGCGGTGGGAACCTTCGGGTCGTAGTTCGTGGCCATGAACTCCGCCCCGCCCCAGATGGCCTGACAGACGACATTCAGTCGCTCCTGGTCGAATGCGGGGTCCTTGCCCATCACGACGACCTCGGCCCGCCCGGCCTCGTCGGCGGAGACCAGGTCGATCCCCTTGGCCTCCAGGGCCTCGATCAGACCGATGTCCCCCACCGCCAGCACCGGCCGTTCCGCGTGCAGTTCCGACACCACCTCGGCCGCCACCAGGGCCGAGGTGACGATCTCCTCGGGGGCGGCGGTGATGCCCATCGCCGCCAGCTTGTCGACCCAGGCCGCCACGGGACTCCGGTTGTCGTTCGTCAGGAAGGCGTGTCGGATACCCCGCTCCCTGAGCCCGGCCAGGACTTCGAGGGCCCCGGGGAGCAGCTCGCGCCCCCGGGCCACCGTGCCGTCGATGTCCAGAACAACGCCCTCGATCATCCCCCCACGTACTCCTCCCAGTGCTCCCGCACGAAGCTCTCCATCTCGGGGTCGAGCCGGATGGGGGTCGGCAGGTCCTCCTCACCCCATTCGTAGGGAGTGGTGCAGTCGATGATCAGACGGTTCGTCAGGAACCGGGCCGAGCGGGGCAGGGACGGGTCCAACGGTGTGGAACGGCCACGATGCAGAACCTGGCTGCCGAAGCCCGGCTGGAACTTGAAGCTCATGGCGTAGAGCACCTGGTCCATGTTCTCCGGGTCTATGTCCTCGTCCACGACGATCACCGTCTTCAACCCGTAGTTCCCCGTGACCGAGGCGAAGGCGGCCAGGGCCACCTGGGTGGAGTGCCCGGGGTACATGGGTCGCATGGAGATGATCGACAGCATGCGACCGGCGGCCGGCGGTGGTCCGTAGACGGCCTTGATTCCGGGGATGTTGGCCCGCTTCAGGTCGTTCCACAACGACGCCGTGCGGTTCACGCTCATGACCATGTGGGTGTCGGTGCTGGGCCGACCGACCGTGGTCGACCACAGGATCGGATCGTTCCGGTGGGTGATGGCCTTCACGTGCATGAAGTAGGTCGGTTCGTCACCCTTGCCCGAGTAGTGACCTGTGTACTCACCGAAGGGGCCCTCGCCGGTTCTCTCCCCGGGCATCATCACCCCTTCGACGACCCACTCGGCGGTGGCCGGCACCAGGAGGTCGCTGGTCTCGGCCTTCACGACCTTCACCGGCTCCCCCCTCAGGGCCCCGACGACGTCGTACTCGGACTCGTCGAGGCCGAACAGGGTGCTCGAGCACATGAACAGGGTGGGGTCGGTGCCCGACACGTAGGCGACCGGCATCGGGATACCCGCCTCCTCGTAGGCACGGTGGTCGATCTCGCCGTCCTTACCCTTGATCATGTAGACGCACAACCGTCCGTCGTCCTTGATCATCGCCCGGTAGGTGCCCAGGTTCAGCCGCCCGGTGTCGAGGCTGCGGGTCACGGCGAATCCCGCCGTCCCGTAGTACCGGCCGCCGTCGAGGGGATAGAACCACGGCGCCGGGATCATCGAGAGTTTCGCCTCGTCTCCGACGAGCACGTTCTCGCGGGTCGGGGCCTCGGAGGCGTCGACCTCGACGGGTGGGACGAGGTTGTCCTGGATACGGTCGACCCACTCCTGGGAGAGACGCATCAGAGAGGTGTCGACCGGCATCTCCATGGCCAGGGCCAGGCGCTCCTTCGCCGTCAGGGCGCTGGTGAAGACGCGGTCGCCGGGATAGTCCTTCACGTTCTCGAACAGCATCGCCCGGCCGCCGCCCTGACGTTCCTCGTTCACCTTGGCGACATGGCTCAGCTCCAGGTTCCAGTCGACCTCCCGCTTGACCCTGAGGAGCTGGTCCTCCTGGTCGAGTCGTCTGATGAAACTCCGCAGATCCTCATAGGGCATGGTCTTTCCTCCTCCACTCAGAGATCGGCGCCCAGGCGCCGCGATATTTCGTCCGCAGCCCGGACCGCGGCCTTGATCGCCACCTGACCGGGCTGGTCCTCCTTGCGATCGGTGAACCCGACGATGGTCAAGCCGGCCACGACTGAGTCCCCCACCCCCAGCAACGGCACCGAGACCGCTCTCACACCGAGCAGGTACTCCTCGCGGTCGTCCACGGCGTAGCCCTGACGTCGCACCATCCGGAGTTCGGCCCTGAACTCGTCGGGATCGGTGATGGTCGACGGGGTGAACTCCTCCAGTCCGTGCTCGGCGATGAGACGGTCCACCTCCTCCTCGGGCGACCAGGCCAGGAAGACCCGGCCGAGGGATCCGGCCGAGAAGGGGATCTGCTGGCCGATCGTCACCGACACGTGGAGGGTTCCGACCGGATCCACCTTGTCGATCACGACGACGTGGTCGTCGGCGAAGGTCCCGAGCAGTACCGACTTGCGGGTCTCGGCCACCAGGGCCTCCATCGCCGGACGGGCCAGGCGCCTGACGTCGGTCTGCTCGTAGGCGAGATGACCCAGGCGGATCAGGGCCGGACCCAGCCGGTAGCGGAGGGTGACGGGGTCCCTCAGGAGGAAGCGCTCGGCCACCAGGGTGGCCAGGATCCCGTGCACTGTGGACTTGTTGAGGTCGAGATGGTCCACCAGCTCCGAGAGTGACCATTCGTCGGCCTTCTCGAACGATCCCAGGATGTCGATGGCCCGGCCCACGGCCGACACCCGGCCGCTCATCGACCCGACCCGGGATCGGCGCTGATGCAGGTGAACCACAGTGGATGATGCGTTCGCACTATAGAACTCAGTTCTTGATAGAGAACACCATGAACCTACCCCCGGACATCCGTGCGGTCAACGCCCAGTTGGCCTTCTTCCTCGTGGTCGGCGGGTTCTGCCGGGGTGCTCGCCGCGCCCCGGGGGTGGAGGGGCGCGGAGAGAACGGGGACGGAGCGAAACGGTCACCGGTCCGCGGCCGATCTAGTGTCGGGGTCCCTACCGGAGGGATCCACATGGTCGACGCCCGTGAAACCGCCCTGGCCGTCGTGGCCCGGTGCCGGGTCGTCACCCTGGCCACCACCGGCCCCGACGGGCCCTGGGCCTCGCCCGTGTTCTACACCCCCGACGAGTTCACCCTGACCTTCGTGTCCTCGCCCCGCAGCCGCCACGCCCGGAACCTGGACCGCGACCCCAGATGCGCCGCAGCCATCCACCCCGACCAGTCCGACTGGCGTTCGATCGTGGGCGTCCAGATGGCAGGCCGGGTCGAGGAACTGAGAGGTGCCTCCAGATCGAGGGCGGTGGCCCGCTACCTGGGTCGATTCCCGTTCCTGGACGCGGCCGATACTCCCCAGATGCTCCGTCGGGCCCTGGCCGGAATCACCTGGTACCGGTTCGTACCCGAGTCCGTCCACCTGGTCGACAACGCCAGGGGATTCGGACGGACGGCGATACCTCTGCGAACGGATCCGAGCTGAGCCTGCGATCCCCTCACGGGGCGATCGGGATGATCGCGCTCGAGGCCAACGGCAGGAGATCCGCGTCGTAGGCCACCACGGACCAGGTCATCCCCTCCGTGATGCTGGGACCGGGACGTTCGGGGTCGATCCTGACGGCTCCCCCCACGTACACCTCGGCCTCGCGGCCCCTCCAGGCCCAGTAGAGGGAGCCGTCGGGGGCGTACACATAGACACCGTAGAGAGCGGCCCCGGTCGGCTCCCACTGGAGGAGAGGACGGATTCCCCCGCCGTTCGCAGGTGAGAGCAGCTCGATCTCCGGCAACCCGGCCAGGAGCTGCTCCGGCGAGTCCTCCTCGGGGACAGCCGGGACAGTCGTCGGGTCGCCCCCCGCAGACCCGTCAACGGTGCTGCTCACCCCCGACGACTGTCCCAACCCACCTTCCGCCCCCGGGGTGGTGTCCGTCGCGGTCCCCGATCCCCCACCACAGGCCGCCAGCAGAACCGACAGGCCCACGACCACGCCCAGGAGTCTGGCGACCGATCGCCCAACCCACCCCGGGGAAGATCCCCTGACCCCCATTTCACCGGAACGCGTTGCGGGCCTATTCATCCCCGCCCCCCTCGACGCCGGGTGCGGGTTCGCCGAAGGTCGACTCCCAGATGTCTCGAGCCGACTCCGGTGGTCCGCCGGCCTCTATCTCCCAACCCATCGCCGCGGCATTGGCCATGATGCGGGTGGTGTCGTCGTTGACCCGGATCCGGTTGTCAGCGGGGTCGATGTTGTCCTTCAGGATCTCCTCACTCGCCTTCCTCAGAGCCTCCTCGGCCTCCGCCGCCCGCTCGGAATCCCGAGCTCCGGCGCCCACGGCCCCGACACGGGTTCCGGCCTGGCTCATGTTCACCACATCCTCGCTGGTGACCCCCTCCGTCCCCGGCAACCCGATCATCAGTTGCTGCATGGCGTGGGTCAGTCCGTTGACGAAGAGTTCCACGTTGTCGGCACCGAACAGCTTCAGATCGCAATCGGAGAGATTCCGCAGCGCGGCCAGCAGGGCCTCGGCCCGGCTCATGATGTCCATGACCCGCCCGACGTCCCAGTTGGGAAACTCATCGACGAAGTCGTTGTACTCACGAATGGTCTGAGCCGCCAGGTCGAGCAACGGACTCAGGCTGGCGCTGCCGTCGTAGTCCGGACCCAGGAAGGTGTCGGCCAGCCTCTGGATACTCTCCTGGGTCTCGCCCGTCTGGCGGAACGCCAGCCAGAACCCGTCGAAACCGATGGTCTGGTAGCCGATGTCCCGGAACTCCATCTCGACGGAACGTACCCAGGTGCCGTAGGCCTCGTCGCAGACGAGGGACCCGACATCCATCCGGAACGAGATCGGGTCGGTGGTGCTCACCGGTATCGACACCCCACCCGGTCCACTCAGCGTTCCCCGGGTCGCAACGGTTCCGTTCCCGTCGATCTCCCGACCCGTTCCCGTGAGATCGCCCGAGCCC
>DRKF01000476.1 GCA_011051915.1 Acidimicrobiales bacterium
AGAACCGGATCGGTGGTCCCCGAGGCGGAGAGGCTGCGGTTCACGATCCAGGCCTCGGGTTCGATACCCGCCCGGCGGAGATCCTCCTGCAGCGATGCCGCCTCGTGAACCGGGGTGGGTTCGGGGAGGGTGACTATCAGCAGATGGGTGAAGGCGGGGTCGGTGAGTCGGGTCAGCAGAGACGCCACCTCGGGCGGAACCTGTCCGCTCTGGCGGCCGACCTCGCGGTGGTAGGCCTGGGCCGCGTCCAGGAGCAGCATCGTGTGACCGGTCGGAGCCGTGTCGAGTACGACGAAGCGGTCGGTCGCCGCTCCGACGGTACGGGCGAAGGCCCCGAACACCGCGATCTCAGCCGTGCAGGGAGATCGCAGGTCCTCCTCCAGTACGGCCCGGGCGCGGTCGTCCATGTCCGCACCGGCGGTGGCCAGGACCTCGGCGGTGTAGGCGGCGGTCTCGGCATCGGGGTCGATCCGATGGATCGCCAACCGGCCCCCGGCCGCGGCGTCCTCCACGGTGGCGTCGAGATGGGCGGCGGGGTCGGTCGTCGACAGGTCCACCCGGTTGCCTCTTCGGGCCAGCTCCAGGGCGATCGCCGAGGCCAGCGTCGTCTTGCCGACCCCACCCTTGCCCATGGTCATGATCAGACCGGGTCCGGCGGCTTCGAGGGAGTCGACCAAGTCGGCCAGGGAGTCGACATCGGTATCGGCCCGAGATCCGACCGGCGTGGGGGCCGGGGGAGTCGGACCACCCGCCAGAGCCCGCAGACCGGCGATTCCCACGGGATTCCAGGCGACCAGGGGGACCTCGTGGCGGGGGAGGCCGGCCAGTCCCTCCGGCAGGGACTGGAGGGCCTGGCGGCCGAGACGGGCCATTCCCGCGGCCACCGGATCGTCGGGGTCTGAGGCCACGAACACCCCGTTCACCACCAGATGCTGGTTGGTGATCCCCAACCGGCGGAGCTCCCCGCCGGCCCGGGCGGCCTCGCCCAGCGACAGAGGATCGGGTCGGGTGACCATGACCAGCGTGGTGAGTTCGCCGTCGGCGAGGGTGGCCACAGCCCTGGCGTAGCGGTCCTGTTGTTGGGACAGACCCGAGAGGGGGCCGATGCACGAGGTTCCCAGGGTGTTCTCGTCGATGAACGAGGTCCACGCCGAGGGCAGGGCCAGCAGTCGCAGGGTGTGGCCGGTGGGAGCGGTGTCGAAGACGATGCGGTCGAAGCGGCCGGTGACCTCGGGGTCGGTGAGCAGGGCGGTGAACTCGTCGAAGGCGGCGATCTCGACCGTGCAGGCTCCCGAGAGCTGCTCCTCGATGGACACCACGGCGGACTCCGGGAGCAGCTCGCGGTAGGGCCCCACGACCCGCTCCCGGTAGGCGGCCGCGGCGGCCTCGGGGTCGACGTTCAGGGCCCACAGCCGATCGACGCCCGAGACCGGCACCGCCTCACGACCCAGGTGGGTTCCGAGCACCTCGTCGAGATTGGAGGCGGGGTCGGTGCTGACCAGCAGCACGGTCTCTCCCCGGTCGGCCAGGGCCACGGCCATGGCCGAGGAGGTGGATGTCTTGCCCACCCCACCCTTGCCGGTGAAGAAGGAGTAGCGGCTCGCCCCGGCGATGAGGGAGTCGAGCCCGGTCACGGTCTCAGCCACAGCAGCCCGTGGATTCGCCGGAGGTGGCGGTGTCGGCGGTTTCGGTGGTGTCGCCGCAGCATCCGGTGTCGGCGGTTTCGGTGGTGTCGCCGCAGCATCCGGTGTCGGCGGTTTCGGTGGTGTCGCCACAGCATCCGCCGGCCGGGGCGGGAGAGGTGGCGATGTCCATCCCGACCCAGGCGGCCAGTTCGTCGCGGGACGGGTAGCGGCCGTCGGAGACCACCGCCCCCTCGACCATGACCACCGGCAGGGCCCCCTCACCCTTGTCGGAAAGGAGTCGGTGCACCTCGGACCGGGTGGCGAACTCGCCGGGCTCCTGGGAGAGGTTGAAGCGCCGCACCTCGAGCCCCTGGGTGCTGAGCCAGTCCAGGTCGGCGGCGAAGGAGGCCAGGGCGGGGTCGACACTGGGGCCGCACACGCCGGTCGAACAGCACATCGCGGGGTCGAACACCTCGATCATCACCATTTCGGTTCTCCTTCTGCAGGCTCACGACGGGCGCTACAGCCGTCTCGTATCGATTTGTGTCGAAGTGTAACCGTGCCATTAGTGGATCGGTGGCGGGGAGACCGTCGGAGTGCAGGCGACGGAGAGCGGGCGGGACGGGTCGGGACTTCGCGGGGTAGCGTGCCGCGATGGCTAGCGCCGCCACCGATCCCCGCCTCGACTCCCGCCACAGTTGGGTGATCGCGGTGGCCGGAATGGCCTCGATGTTCGTGGTCTTCGGGGTGGCCTACAGCTTCGGAGCCTTCTTCCGTTCGATGAGCGACGAGTTCGGCACCGGCAGCGGCCAGACAGCGCTGATCTTCTCGATCACCATCAGCCTGTCCTTCGTACTGGGCATGTTCACCGGCCGGTGGGCCGACCGGGTCGGGCCCAAGCCGGTGCTGGTCGCCGGGGCGCTGTCGCTCGTGGGCGGACTGCTCCTGACCGCCCTGGTCCCACGGCTGTGGATGGGCTACATCACCTACGGCGGCGGGGTCGGGTTCGCGGTGGCCTGCGGCTACGTACCCATGGTGGCCACCGTCGGAGGCTGGTTCCAACGAAAGCGGGCCGGGGCGCTCGGTCTGGCGGTGGCCGGGATCGGCCTGGGGACCCTGGTGGGTTCGCCTCTGGCCGCCCGGCTGATAGCGGTCACGTCCTGGCGGACCACCTACGTGATCTTCGCCGTCGGCGGCGGGGCCGCATTGCT
>DRKF01000477.1 GCA_011051915.1 Acidimicrobiales bacterium
AACAGATCCTGAATCGTCTCCGCAACATCAACAGCCATCGTCCAACAACCTTTCAATACACCCCGGCCCCCAATGGACCGGCTCGATGTGACACACCCTAAGAACCCCCCAACCCGACAGAATCGGGGAAATCCCCCATTCCCCCCGGGCGGATGGGGGCCGGGCGCCGTCTCGGATCTCGATCGGCACCTGGGCCATGAAGTCGTAGACGTTTCTCACGGCTGTCGGTTACATCCCGATCCGGCCCCGCTCCGGGGGCGGTCCGCGCGCCCCGCGGTGGCTACCATGCGGGAGACCGCCGAACAGACGACCGTGACCCGTCCCCGCGGCACGGCCGAACCGGGAGGAACCCCTGATGAAGGTCGTCGTACTCTTCGAGAGTAGGACCGGTAACACGGAGAAGGCCGCCGAGTACATCGCTGCCGCCCTGGAGAGGGTGGGAGCGCAGGTGATACTGGCCCCCGCCGCGTGGCCACCCCTCGACGACCTGGCCGAGGCCGACCTGGTCTTCATCGGGACCTGGGTGGACGGAGCTATCGTCGCCGGGCACCGACCCGGAGGGATGTCCGTGCTCAGACGACTCCCGATGCTGTGGGACATTCCGGTCGGGGCCTTCATGACCTACGCGATCCACGCCGGCCGGGCCGACCGCAGGTTCGCCCGCTTCCTGGAACGGGACAAGGGGGCCGACGTGGTGGCCACCGCCATGTTCAACCGTTCCCGACTGCCTCTCGGCATCCCCGAGTTCGTGGCCGACGCCATCGCCAACTCGGGGCTGCCGCTGCCCGAGAGCAGCACCGAGGACGCCGCCGCCGGTTGAGTCCGGCTCAGCGCGAGTCGACCTCGGCCCACGCCCGGTCCTGGACGTTCTGCAGCTCCTCCCGGAGTCTCGCCGTGAAGGCCTTGACCTCCCGTCGGCGCACCCGACCCTCCGTCGCCGGGGGCACCAGAGGGTCCCCGATCACCACCGTCACCCGGGATCGTCGGGGAAAGCGGGCACCGCTGGGCATGGACACGTCGGTGCCCGCCACCCCCACCGGAATGATCGGGCAGTTTGTTCTCATGGCCATGTAGGCGGTGCCGTCGAACACCTCACCGACCTCCCGACCCACCTGTCGGGTTCCCTCGGGAAATACCAGGAGGGGTTCCCCGGCCGCCAGGAGCCCCTCGGCGGTCTTCATCGCCTCCCGGTCGGCGGCCTCCCTGCGCACCGGGAACGATCCGAGAGCGGTGATGATCCAGGCCAGGACCGGGTTGTCGAACAGGGACTCCTTGGAGAGGGCCCGGGGCTGCCAGTCGGGTATCCCCCCCACGAGGGGGGCATCGAGGTTGGAACGGTGCACCGGGGCCAGGATCACCGGCGGGGTGATGTCCAGTTTCTCCTCCCCTATGACCCTCACCCTCAGATACCAGCGCATGACGGTTCGGGTGAGGAACCTGATCGTCAGGTAGGCGGCGCGACCCGCCCGGCCGCGGGCGGAGAAGAAACCGTTCCGGGGAACTTCCTGGGACATTGGACTGGCGGCCTCCTCTGGTAGGTGCCGGTTACCGACACTAGGGGACCCGGTCGTCGTCGAGGGAGTGGGCGAGGTGAGCCCGGCGGCAGCCGGTTGCCCACGCCAGGGAGCTCAGTCCTTGTCGGCGGAGTAGGCGATCAACCTGGCCATGACCTCGTCGTCGGACTTGGGCAGACTGCCGCAGTCGAACGGCGGTTGGGGGTCGTACTCGATCATGAGCTGCATGGCCCGGGCGGCCACGTCGTCGACCAGGAGCTCGCTGAGGCGCAGTGCCATGTCGATACCCGCCGACACGCCCGCGGCGGTGATCACCCGGTCGGTGAGGTGCTCGACCACCCGCTCCTCGACGGGTACCGCACCCAGACGGGCCAGGGTTCCGCGTGCCCCCCAGTGGGTCGTGGCGTCCCGGCCCGCCAGGAGACCGGCCCGGGCCAGCACCAGGCTTCCGGTACAGACCGAGGTGGTGAACCGGGTCCCGGGATGCACCTGGGCCACCCACCGGACCAGGGGATGGCCGTCGGCCTCCACGATCGGCCGGGTTCCCACCCCTCCGGGGACCACGACCACATCGGGGGAGCCGACCTCGTCGAAGGTGGCATCGACGGTCAGCCCCAGGAATCCGTTCTCGGTACGGACCTCACCACGGTTCTCCCCCACGAACACCACCTCGGCGCCCGGGAGTCGCTGAAGGACCTCGTAGGGGCCCACGGCGTCGAGAGCCGTCATCCTCTCGAAGAGGGCGACCGCTATCTGCATGTTCCTGTTCCTGTCCTCGGGGCGAGATCACGACGATAGCCGTCCCACCCTGTGGCTAGCCTGCCCGAGGTGGCGATCAACTGCGGCAACTGCGGAGGAGTGCACTCGACCGCGGCCGAGGTGCGCGCCTGCTACGCCGAACATCCCCGGGCCGGTTCTTCCACCGAGGAGGACCGTGGCGATCCCGGCCCCGGTGCCCCCTTCCTCGAGCCGGCGACCCCGAGCCCACCTGCGGCCACCACCGCCTCCTCGGGTCCGATCTCAGCCGGGCCCGACCGGTTGGCCCGCTCCCTGGTGGTCGACGCCGACGCCGCGGTGCCCGAGCCCTGGAGCCAGGCCCCCCGGATCGTGGTCGACGACGACGTTCTCACCGACCCGGCGGCCACGGTCTCCCGCCTGGCGGAGCTGTACCGCGACCGGAGACGCTTCGTGGTCGAGGTCCGGGCCGATCCCCGGGCCATGCCCGGAGAGGTCTGCCACCTCGAACCCTGGCGCCTGGAACCCGGGTTCGAGTTCGCACTGGACCGCCTGAACCATCTCGTCTGGTCCAACTCGGTGGACCGCACGAGTGGTTCCGACCGGTGGCACCTCCTGGAGAGATGCCTCGAGCTGGGTTGCCGGCGAGCCCCGGACCCCGAGTCGGGGGACATCGTCATGCCCGACGGCACCACGGCCTGGCTCGACGGAGGCCCTCTCGACCTGCGGGTGGTCGGATCCGGGGGCGAGGACACCACCGCCGACCTCGATCTGCGACCGGTGTCCGGTGTGGTCCACGCCCTTTCCGTGGAGGGTGGGCGACCCTCCCTGCTGGAAACGGATCCTCCCGGGGCCGAGCTGGCCCCCGACCAGCTGGCGGCGGTCGCCCACCCCACCGCCGCCGCCCGGATCATCGCCCCGGCCGGGTCGGGGAAGACCCGCGTGCTGACCGAACGGGCCCGGTACCTCATCGACGGCGTGAACCTTCCCACCCCGCCCGTCCACCTGATCGCCTTCAACAAGAGGGCCCAGCTCGAGATGCGCGAACGCCTCATCGAGATCCCCGAGCTCAGGGTCCGCACGATCAACTCCCTGGCCCTCGCCATCGTGAGGGGCACCCATCCCTTCCGGGGCCCGGCCGGGGTCACCGGCGATGTCAAGGTCGTGGAGGAATGGGAGGCCCGGCGAGTTCTCTCGGGCCTGGTGAAGGTCAGGCGCCGGGCCAACGTGGATCCCCTGGCCCCCTGGTTGGAGGCCCTCTCCGCCGTCCGGCTGGGCCTGCGGAGTCCATCCGACGTCGAGGACGATATCGGCGACGTGGAGGGCCTCGAGGCCACGCTGCGGCAGTACCGGGAGGTGCTCCGACGGCGCAATCTCGTGGATTTCGACGAGCAGATCTACCGGGCGATAGAGATCCTGCTGACCGATCCCCCGGCCCGGGAGGCGGCCCGGCGTTCCTGCCGTCTGCTCCTGGTGGACGAGTTCCAGGACCTCACCCCGGCCCACATGCTGTTGGTCCGACTCCTGTCGTCACCGGGATACGGCGTGTTCGGGGTCGGCGACGACGACCAGACGATCTACGGGTTCACGGGCGCCACCCCCCGGTGGCTGACCCGCTTCTCCCACTGGATACCCGGGGCGGACAGCCATGCCCTGGAGGTCAACTACCGGTGTCCGAAGCCTGTGGTCACCGCCGCCGCCAATCTCCTCAGCTACAACTCCGAACGGGTCGAGAAGGTCATCCGGCCCCGGCCCGACGCCCCCGCCGACCCCGATTCCCTGCGGACGCTCACCGTAGAACATCCCGTCGCCGGCACTCTCGCCGCCGTCCGCGAACTCCTCGACCGCGGCACCAGGCCCCGCGACATCGTGATCCTCACCCGGGTCAACTCCCTGCTGGTACCCATTGGGGTCGGTCTGGCCGAGGCCGGTGTCCCCTCGACCGCGGCGGCCGGACCGGAGTTCCTCCAGCGTTCGGGGGTCAGAGCCGCCCTGGCCTGGATACGACTGGCCCGGGGAGGCCGCCACTTCTCACCCGAGGACATCGAGATGGCGGCCCGGCGGCCCTCCCGGGCCATCTCACCCCGTGTCGTCGGCTGGATGGGTGAGAATCACAGCATCCGGGCCCTCCACGGTCTCGCCGACCGGCTCAGCGGCCGGGACTCGGAGAAGGTCCGGTCCTTCGTGGCCGACCTGGAGCTTCTCACCCACCGGTTCCACCGCGGCCACACCGCTCACCAGCTCCTGCTCGCCCTCAGGAACGAGGTCGGGATGGACGCCTCCGTCGACGCCCTCGACCGGTCCCGGACCCGCCAGGACCGTTCGAGCCACGGCGACGACCTGATCGCCCTCACCGAGACCGCCCGTCTGCAGCCCCGGGACACCGATTTCGAACCCTGGCTCGCCGAACACCTGGATCGACCCCCCGACCCGGCCGGGGTGCATCTGGCCACCGTCCACCGGGTGAAGGGCCGCGAATGGGACCACGTCATCGTCCACGGAGCCTCCCTCGGGCAGTTCCCCCACCGTCTGGCGACCGACGGTCAGGAGGAGAGACGCATCTTCCACGTGGCGATCACCCGGGCCCGCCGTTCGCTGCAGATCGTGGGTTCGGAGGAGGAACCCAGTCCCTATCTGGAACAGATCCGCAGTCCCCGGCCCCCGGGATCGGCCCCGCCGCCGGAGCCCGCCGCAAGGGCCGTCAACAGGGCCGCCGCCCCGGTTCCCGACCGGTCCGCCGCGGAGGAGACCACCGCCGCCATCGGCACCCCGCTCGGGGAGGCTCTCCGGGAGTGGCGGCGGAACCGGGCCCGACGTGACGGCATACCCGCGTTCCGGGTGTTCAGCGATCGCACCCTGGCCGAGATCGTGCGACGGCGACCCACCGATCTGCTCTCCCTCGGCCGCTGCCACGGCATCGGCCCGGCCAAGCTCGAACAGTTCGGCGACGAGGTACTGGCGGTGGTGACCGCGACAGTGGATACCGAAGGCGGCGGCTGAGCAGTCAGCGACCGCCGGGGTTCAGGACTGTTCGATCCGGTCGGCCAGGGCGGTGTCCATGGCCCTCAGCCGGTGTGCCATCTGCGTCAGCAGCTCCAGGGCGAACTCGGGAACGGCGGCCAGCACACCGAGGAAGTGCTGACCGTCCATCACCAGCAGCTCGCTGTCCTGGCACAGGGTGACACTGGCCACGCCCTCGGTCTGGGTCAGCAGGCCCATCTCGCCGATCACCGCTCCCGGACCCAGACGGGCCACCACCACACCGTTGCGGTTCACCTCGGCCTCACCGTCGATGAGAACGAAGGCGGTGTTGTTGGTCTTGCCCTGGGTGATCAGGGCCTTCCCGGCCGGAAGCTTGATGGTGTCGGCCGCCGCGGCCACCTTCTTCAGATCGGTCTCCTTGAGGTGATGAAAGGGCTCGATCTCGGCCAGCTGCTCGATCTTCTGGTCGTGGCTGCGGAACATGGTTTCCTCCGTGGTCACCTCAATGGTGACCCCATAATGCCCCATCCACAAACGGGAACCACTCAGGATCGCTCAACCGTGCCCGGTGCGATCGCTGGCCGGGGTGGGGTCCCCGTGAAAAGATGACCCCGATTCCACAGAGAGGTGTCCCGATGCCCTACTACCGCAGTGTGGGAGAGATACCACCGAAGCGCCACACCCGCTTCCCCCGCCCCGACGGCTCGCTCCACGCCGAGGAGCTGATCGGCCAGGAGGGGTTCTCCCAGGGGTCGTCCCTGCTGTACCACCGGGGCAGTCCCACCGCGATCGTCTCCATCGAGGCCGTCGCCGACTCCCACCCGGCGGGGGTACCCAATCATCCCCTGACACCCCGTCACCTGCGCACGTCGGATCTGGCTCCGGGTGAGGATCCGGTGTCGGGCCGGAAGCTGCTGCTGCACAACTCCGATGTCAGGATCGGCCATGTCCGCACCGGGGGATCGGGCCCCCTCCACCGGAACGCCGTCGGTGACGAGATCGTGTTCGTGCACGACGGCTCCGGCCACCTCGACAGCGTATTCGGCCGGCTCCGGTTCCGGCCCGGTGACTACGTGGTGATCCCCTCCTCGGTGATCCACCGGTGGGTCCTCGACCCCGGGGTGGAGTTGTCGGCCCTCACCCTGGAGTTCACCGGCCATGTCCGCTTCCCGGGCCGCTACCTCTCCCGAACCGGCCAGTTCCTGGAGCATTCCCCGTTCTGCGAGAGAGACATCCACGCCCCCTCCCAACCCCTGATCGAGGAGGGCGAGGACGTGGAGGTCCTCGTCCGGAGCCGGGCGGGAACCACCCGCTACGTCTACCGGGACCACCCCTTCGACGTGGTGGGCTGGGACGGTTGTGTGTATCCCTTCACGTTCTCGATCCACGACTTCGAGCCGATCACCGGGCGGATCCACCAGCCTCCGCCCGTGCACCAGACCTTCGAGGCCGACGGAGTCGTCGTCTGCAGCTTCGTGCCCCGGCTGTACGACTACCACCCCGAGGCGATCGCCGTGCCCTACAACCACTCCAACGTCGACACCGACGAGGTCCTCTACTACGTGGAGGGTGATTTCATGAGCAGGAAGGGCTCGGGGATCGGTCGGGGGTCGATCTCCCTGCATCCCGCCGGTCACACCCACGGCCCCCAGCCGGGAAGCGTCGAGGCCGGGTTCGGACAGGTGGGCACCGAGGAGTACGCGGTCATGATCGACACGTTCGAGCGGTTGGACCTGGCCCCGGCGGCCCTCGAATGCGAGGACGACGCCTATCCGTCCTCATGGCTGGGCGGGGGCCCGGGCTGATCCCCCCCGAATCCGTACACGAACGCGACCCCGTCTTCATCGAATCTTGACCGGGTGACCGGATCCTGGTGTCAACCCACCCCGACCAGGAGACCGGCACCATGAACCCCGAACCATCCACACCATCTCAGTCGACGCACCAGGTTTCCATCCGCCTGGGCAAGGGGACCCTGGCCCTGCTGACGGTCCTGATGTTGGTCAGTGCCGTGCTGGGCGGGTTCATCGTCAGCCGGTTCTCCCCCACCGGTACCACGACGCTGACCGCCGCCCCCGCACCGGTGACCCTGCCCGCCGACAGCCCCCCGACATCGGTTCCGGTGGACCGCAAGGCCACGGCCGACCAGCCTCCGTCGACCACCGCCGCCACCACCACCGTCCCGGCCGAACCCGATCCCCCCGGCGACAGCTCCACCGTCCAATCCGACGACGGCGGGACCATCGACAGCGGGACCATCGACAGCGGGACCATCGACAGCGAACCCGACGACGGCGAGACCATCGACAGCGAGACCGATGACGGCTTGTTCGGGCAGGACCCCTCGGTCGCCGCCACCTACCCGGTCAGCGGGCGAACCCTGGGGGGAGACCCCACCCCGCGACACCTCCAGGCCTGGAATCGCATCACCGAGCTGGTTCCCGACCGGTACCTGAACCTGTTGACCGGTCTCGAGATCCTCGAGGGCGACGGTGACGCCGCCGCCTACGTCTATCCCGACGACAACGACCCCACCCGGTGGGTCATGGGTATCGACGTGAGCGGGATGGACGACGCCGAGGAGTTCACCCACACCATCGTCCACGAGCTGGGCCACCTGGTGACCCTCAACTCCGATCAGGTCCCCCCGGTCCCGGTGAACTCCCGGTACGACGCCGTGGCCGAGGCCTGCCGCACCTACTTCACCGGAGAGGGCTGCGCCCTCGACGGCTCGTACATGGGCCTCTTCGCCGAGCGGTTCTGGAACGACATCCTCGACGAGTGGCTGGCCCTCGACGAGATCACCGACGAGGACGCCTACTGGGAGGCCGCCGACCGCTTCTGGTCCCGCCACGCCGACCGCTTCATATCGGACTACGCCGCCACCAACCCCGGTGAGGACATGGCGGAGACCTTCGCCTGGTTCGTCCTCAACGACCGGCCGGCGGGCGACACCGTCGCCGAGCAGAAGGTGCTCAACATGTGGGACCAGCCCGAGCTCGTCTCCCTGCGGGAGCAGATCCGGAGCGGGCTGTGACGGGGTCAGTCCCTCTCGAAGATGTTGGAGAGTCCACCGATCACCGACCCCTGGTCGTCGGACTTCAGCCCGACCTGGTTGGCCAGCACCCTCGACGCCAGGCGGTCGAAGGGCAGGGACTGCACCCAGACCCGCCCCGATCCGCTCAGCGTCGCCAGGAAGAGACCTTCCCCACCGAAGATCATGGACTTGAGGTTCCCGGCCTTCTCGATGGAGTACTCGATCGTCGGTTCGAAGGCCACTATGCAACCGGTGTCGATACGAAGGGTCTCGTTCCGGAGCTGTTTCTCCACGATCGTCCCACCGGCGTGGAGAAACACCATCCCGTCACCCTGGAGGTCCTGGAGGATGAATCCCTCGCCTCCCATCAGGCCGGTACCCAGCTTCCTCTGGAAGGCGATACCGATCTTCGTACCCAGGGCCGCGCAGAGGAAGGCGTCCTTCTGGGCGATCAGCCGCCCGCCCAGGGCCGCCAGGTCCACCGGCACGATCTTCCCGGGATAGGGGGCGGCGAAGGCGGCGTGGGCCTTGCCCGAGCCGTTGTTGGTGAAGTGGGTCAGGAAGACCGACTCACCGGTCAGGGCCCTCTTGCCCGCCGACTTCAGCTTCCCGAAGAATCCCTGCTCGGGCTCGGCCCCGTCTCCCATCTTGGACTCGAAGGTGACCCCGTCCTCGATGAACATCATCGTGCCGGCCTCACCGATGACGGTCTCCCCCGGGTCCAGCTCGACGGATACGAACTGGAGGTCGTCTCCGAATATTTCGTAGTCCACTTCGTGGCTCTGCACTGTCACTCCTAGGGTCGAGTCTCCGATAGCGGCACCAGGGCCGCAGGCCTCCCATCGTGGCAGAGTCGCGTTACCGCTCGGTCAACCACCGGCCCGGCGGGCGGACTCCACCAGGTTGCGGAACAGGGCCAGATGGGGTGGCCGGTGGCGGATCATCTCCGGATGCCACTGGACCCCGAGAACGTCGGGGGCGCCCTCGATCTCGATGGCCTCGATCGTTCCGTCGTCGGCCCGGGCCACGACACGGACCCCCTCCCCGGTCTCCTCGACCGCCTGATGGTGAAGGGAGTTCACGTCCAGTACCGGCTCTCCCACCACCCGCTCCAACCGGCTGCCCCCTTCGATCACGACCCGGTGGGCGGTCTGGTTCCACAGCTCGTTGCGGCTGTGCTCGGGAAGATCCTGAACGAGGGTCCCGCCCAGAGCCACGTTGAGAGTCTGGATGCCCCGGCAGATGGCCAGGGTGGGCCGGTTGCGCTCCACCGCCTCCCTCACCACGGTGAACTCATAGGCGTCGCGTTCGGGTTGGCTCTCCCCGGTGGCCGGTTCGCGTTGCCGGCCGTAGGAGGCAGGATCTATGTCGATTCCACCCGATATCAGCAGGCCGTCCAGACGGTCGAGCAGATCCCGGACCGACTCGGTGTCGGCACCGTCGCCGATGGGGATCACGACCGGTGCGGCCCCGGCCTTGACCAGGGCTCTCACGTAGAACCGGTTGGACAGGTGGGAGGGCATCTGGGCGTCGTGGATCGGCACCGTGGCGTATTCGGCGGTGATCCCGATGAGAGGACGAGGCATTGCGGTGTCTCCGGTGGCGGGTTCGGTAGAGGCGGTGTCAGAGCAGTTCGAAGTACCGGGACATCTCCCAGGGGGTGGGAGCCGTGGCCTCGGCGTCCCCTCCCGTGGTGTGGAACATCAGCCACTCGAAGCGGCGGGACCCGATCCAGTAGTCGATGACCTCGGAGCCCAGCTGCTCTCGGAGCAGAGCGTCCGCGGCCAGGGCGTCGGCCGCGGTCGTGATCGAGACCGGCAGGGCCTCGAATCGGTCGGGCAACCCCCAGGCCAGTCCCTCGTGGGCCGGCGGTGGCTCGAGAGAGTGCTCCAGACCGGCCAGGCCTCCCGCCAGCACCGCGGCGATCATGTAGTAGGGGTGGGCGTCCCCACCCGCCACCCGGTGCTCGACCCGGGTCGCTCCCGGTGACGCCGTGAGCACCCTGAGGGCGGTGGACTTGTTGTCACCGGCCCAGGTGAGGTGGGTGGGAGCGGCCAGGAAGCCCTGCAGACGCCGGTAGGAGTTGATCGTCGGGCTCAGCAGCGACACCGCCCCCGCCATGGTGGCCATGAGGCCCCCGATCCAGTGGTCGAGGATCCGGGACCGGTTGCCATCCGCCCGGGGGTCGAAGAACACCGGTTCACCGGTGTCGAGATCGGCCAGGGAGTGGTGCACGTGCAGGCCGTTGCCGTACTCCTCGGTGACCCGGGGCATGAACGTGACGCTGCGGCCCTGCTCGTGAGCCACCTCCTTGAGGACCTCACGGGTCCGGACGAGCCGATCGGCGGCGGTCACCGGATCGACGGGGGCGAGGTTCAGCTCGAACTGGCCCGGGGCGGCCTCGTCGTTCCACGCCTCCCAGGCGATGCCCATCTCGTCGAGTCGGCGGCACACCACCTCGAAGAACGGTGCCATGCGGTGGTGGTTCTGGTGCAGATAGGCGACCGGGGCCTGCACCCCCACCGGGGTCAGACCCTGCCAGTTCCGCCGTCGGGCCTCGGTGAAGGACTCCTCGAAGAGCTGACCCTCGAGCTCGAAGGCGAACCTCGAGGAGTACCCCCTGTCAGCCAGACGGCCGGCCAGGTCCCGCACCAGGGTCCGCCCGCACAGCGGTAGCGGCCTTCCCGAGGTGTCGGTGAAGTCGGCCATGCACGAGGCCCAACCCGGGCGCTCGGGAACCGGAGCGATGGTCGTGGGGTCGGGGCGCAGGTGGACATCCCCGAGGTTGGAGGGTCTCCAGTCGCCCCAGAAACCCAGCGACGGGGTACCGCCGAGGTCGTAGCCGAACACGAACTCCGTCACCGCCGGACCCCTGGGCAGTGAGCCGGTGAACTTCGAGCGGTGGAGCTGCTTGCCCAGGCTGAGTGGGTCGAGGGCCATCCCCTCCACCCTCACTATCGAGATGTCGTGGCCGTCGAGCCAGTCCTCCAGTTGCGGATCACCGGTCACCGGGAGCCCGTCGGTGGTCTCAGTCAATGTCATCGCCTCCGAACATCCAGGCCAGGGCTCTGCCGGTCAACAGGGACAGGTCCCGAAGCGAGCCGCACACCTGGAGCTTGCCGTCCAGGACGTCCTGGGTGATCAGCGTCGAGCCCGACATGGCGTTGACCAGACGGTGGGCGGTGCCGTGGAGCTCCAGAACCGGGGGCTCGCCGGCGACGGCACCGAAGGTTCTCTCCGCGCCGTCGTCCGTACACACCACCCGGACCGGCCGGGGCATCTCCGGTGAGCTCAGGGCGAACTCCATGAACTTCTCCGCCTCGGACTGCCAGCTTCCCAGGGGAGGTTCCAGCAGCTTGGCCGCGGCCAGCGCCAGGCGGGGGTGGCGGGCCGCTCCGCTCACCTTGGGTTTGGGGGGGTCCGGTTCGGCCATCAGGTCGAGATCGGCGGTTATCACCACGTCGGCACCGGTCGCCCCTCTGCGTACGAGGATCCGGGACTCCTCGAGGGTCACCGAGACCGCCTGGGGATCCTTGAGCGAGCGGAGGGCGAAGGTGCCCCTGACCCCCCGGGTACGACCGGCGGTACCCGGTGCCCGCAGAGACCTCCTCACGGTCCCCGCAATGATCATCACCAAGGGTGTCGGATCCGGCTCCGTCACCACCTCCATCGCTTCATCTCCCCGTGCGTCGATCCCGGCGGTTCACGCTAACCGCCGCCCGCCCCACTGCCCACTCCCGAGGAGCGTGGTCGGGTGAACGGCACCGCCAACTGAACCGCGGTCATGAGCAGCAGAACCACGCCCCCGACGACCAGGACCGTCCGGGAGCCGGTGAACCCCAGAGCCACGCCCACCACCAGGGGGCCGATCACCTGACCGGTCCGGGCCGTGGCCGTGTAGGCCCCCAGCACCGCGGCCCTCTCCCTGTCGGGCGCGTTGGTGGCCACGAGTTCCTGGGCCGTGGGGAGGGTCAGACCCTCGGCCCATCCGTAGACCAGGGCGGCCGCCACCATCACCCACAGGGCCGGGGCCAGGCCCATCGTCACGTAGGCCAGCCCCATGAGCAGGGAACCACCCGCCAGCAGCCCCCGGGCGCCGAGCGCGCTCCGTACCCGGTACAGGAGCAGGGCCGCCACGGTCGACGTGACCGAGGGCACCGAGGTGACCAGCCCCCGGTTCCTGGGCCCCAGACCGAACTCCTGATCCAGGAACAGCGGCAGGGTGGTGAGAAAGAGTCCGAAGATGAGGATGAACACGACCGCGGCGTAGACCGTCGAGAGAGCCACGACCGGTCGGCGCAGCCCGGCGACCATTCCCCGTAGCTGTTCGCCCATGGTGCGCACCTGACCGACCCGGTGACGGGGAAGTCGCCACCACATGACCACTCCGACGAAGGGAGCCAGGGCGAAGGGGGCGAAGGCCAGCCGCCAGGTGGAGAGCTGGGTGAGGCTCCCGCCCAGGGCCGGGAACAGGGCCAGACACACGGTGATCACCGCCGTGTTGCGTCCGATGAGTCGGATGCGGTCCTCCCCCTCCCAGTGGTCCGATATCAGCACCACCGACAGTGCGATCAGACCGGAGCCGCCGATGCCCTGCACGAATCGGGCCGCCAGGAGCATGGGCCAGGACGTGGACAGCCCGGCCACGGCCCCCGCCGTTCCGAACAGGACCAACGACGGGGCGATCAGGGCCCGGCGACCGAAACGGTCGGCCAGGATCCCGATCATGGGGGTGATGAGTATCGCCGGGGCCGGTCCCACGGCCACCAGGATTCCGGCGTCGGATGGACCCCGACCGAAGTGGTCGAGGATGTCGGGTATGGCGGCGACGATGAGGGTGTTGGACATGACTCCCGCCGCGCTGATCGAGAAGATGAGCCACACCCGGGGTCTCGGGGCCGGGCGCCGTGGCGTCCCGGTGTGGGATCGGGGAGTCAAGGCCCCCAGCCTGCCCGCTCCCCGAACCGACTGCCAGACGCTCCGACAGACGGCTTGACCCGGGGTGGCTCCGCCCGGCCCCCCTGCCAGACTGGCGGGCGTGAGCGAACTCCCTCCTCCCTCGTATCTGGTGCTGGCGTCCGGTTCCCCCCGGCGGCGGGAACTGCTGGAGCGTTCCGGCTTCGCCATCGTCGTGCGCACCGCCGATGTCGACGAGACGATC